>DATGLU010000641.1:0-3544 GCA_035294045.1 Roseiarcus sp.
CGTCGGGATCGTCCGCTCCGCCGAAGCCCGGTCCGGGTCCAAACCCGCCCCAATGGGGACCGTGCCCGAAACCGCCTCCATGGGAACCCTGGTCGGTTCCGTCGCCGCCGCAGCGCGAAGGGGCGAACCCGCATCCGCTGACGGATTGCGGACCGCCTGGAAAGAAGCCGTTTTGACGGCTATCGCTCAGGCCCGGGCGAAAGCCAAAACCGCCGCCAGGCCGCACGCCATGGGCAAAGCCGCCGCCAAACGAAAACCGCGCCGCCGAAGCGGCGTCGGGCGCAACGGTCGAAAGCGCCACTGCCGCCGCCGCGCACCAGGAGACGATAACGGCCCGCGCTGATTTGGCCACGCTCCACTCCCGATCGCCGGACTTCCTGTCTCGCGCGGAAACCTTCGGAGCGGGATTTCCCGCTCGACTTAAGGTTCGCGCCTGCTTGAGGAGGCGTTACGGGATGGACGGCGGGCTTGCGACGTTGCGCCGACGGCTGCGCACAATACCCGCTGGTATGAGCGTCTTCGCGGTGGCTCCTACCGCTCAAGGGTCGACAATTTCGCCACGCGTCTCACATGATCCTCGGTGGCGTTGAACCGGGCGGCGAGGAACGCCCGGACGAGATCACGGGCAAGCCATGGCCCGACGATCTGGGCGCCGAGGCACATCACATTCACGTCGTCGTGCTCGACCGCCTGATGGCAAGAATGTACGTCATGACATACCGCGGCCCGAATGCCCTGCATCTTGTTGCACGCGATTGCCGCCCCGACGCCGGTGCCGCAAACCATCAGCCCCCGCTCCGCCTCTCCCGAGCACACCGCGGCGCCCAGCGCTTTCGCAATATCGGGAAAATCGACGGGCTCGGCGGAATGGCAACCCATGTCGGTGATCTCGTGTCCGGCCTTTTTGAGATGGTCGATCAACTCCGCCTTGAGCTGAAACCCTGCATGATCTCCTCCGATCGCCAGCTTCATCTCGGCCCTCTCGCCATTGGACAGCTATAGCTTACCGTTCGCTCGCCTCGCGGGCCACTCAATCTTCGAACAACGAAGCGGTCGCGGCGGTCGGATGAAAATGTCCGACGCAGCCCGCACGCGTCGTGAAATTGGCCCAGTTTTGCGGTCTATGCGGCGGTTCTAACGGGGCCGAAACTGTGCGTGCGCCGGAATTTCCCGTTTCGCGCGAAACGGGAAATCGCGTCATCGCTTACCGGTCCCACAAATCTTTAAAGACTTTGCGCCTGATCGAGCGCCTTTTTCAGGTCCTCATATTCTTCGCAATCGGTCGAGCCGCAAATCGCCTTGATCTTGCCGAGCTGTTCCTTGGCCAGGTCGAATTTGCCCTGGATGACATAGGCTTCGCCAAGATATTCGCGCACCTGCGCGTAATTGGGGTCAAGCGCGACGGACTTCAAATAATAGCCGATGCCCTCGTCGATCCGGCCTAGTTTGCGGGTGATGTAGCCGCGGTAGTTCAGGGCTTTTGGCGTGTTTGAATCTCGCGACAAATCGAGCGTTTCGAGAGCTTCTTCGTAGCGTTCGGCCTTGGCGAGAGCGAACGCGTAGTCGGCAAGCTCGCTGTCGGGCAGAACCCCGCTATGCCGCGGCAAGCATTTATGCGTTCTTGCGTTCCACACCTTGCCTCGCTCGCAGGTGGTTAAATCCGTTCGGTTATCCATTCTGGTTGCTCCACCGCCGGCGCCAGCGCCTCCGCCGCCTGCGCCTCCGCCGGCGCCGCCTCCACCTCCACCTCCACCTCCGCCTCCACCTCCACCTCCGCCGCCACCACCGCCGGAAGCCAAGGCGTCGCTAGCGAATAAGAGCGCAGTGAGCGCCAGCGCGGCTGCGCAAATACGCGCGCCAGAGCGCAAAGCAGGGGATGACATGCGACCTCCCATAATTGTGATCGCAATGACAACACCCCCGCCGGCCAAACTATTCGCGCCGCGGATCCTATCGTGCGGCGGCCCGAATATATTTCTTTGTTGAATTTTGTCGCCGGCGCAGGTGTTGATATTCGACGCCGTGAACTCTGCTCGAGAAGGGGCGGATGAAACGTATTGTCATTCTCATCGACGGCACTTGGTGCGAAGAGGGCTCTGGCGATGCGACGAATGTCGCAAAGCTTGATCCAGCCAGTGCGGGCGCTGGGGCTCCTCTTATCAAGGCCTTCGGCAACGACGGCGTTGCGCAGCACGTCGTCTATCACGAGGGCGTCGGCGCCGATCCGGACTTTCTTAAGCACTGGCTCGGCGGCTCGATCGGATTGGGCCTCAAAGGCATTGTTTTGGCTGCTTACAAATCCTTGGTCGATCTTTATAACCACGGAGACGATGTCTTCCTGCTTGGCTTTTCAAGGGGCGCTTATGCAGCGCGCGCCCTCGTCGGCATGATTGGCGCGTCGGGAATTGTGCGCCAGGCGGCGCCGGGCCATCTTGAGATCGCCTGGGCCAATTATCGGGTGGACCCGTCACGGCGAGCCGCGCCGGCGACCGCCAGCGGGTCGGATAAAAAGGCGCTCAACGCTCTTCAGGATTTGCGGAACGCGGGGCAAACCCATCCGGACAACAGCGTCAAGTGCGTCGGCGTTTGGGATACTGTCGGATCGTATGGCGTGCCGGCAGGCTTTGGTCTGGCCGCTTTGGCTCGCTATATCTCACTTTACAGCTTGGGATTTCATGACACGACGTTTGGCGACCACGTCGAGTTTGGCTTTCATGCCGTCGCGGTCGACGAGCGGCGACGGCCATTCGTCCCGACGTTTTGGACGATCAAAAAGGGCGAACAGCCAAAAGGCCATGTTGAGCAAACCTGGTTCGCCGGCTCACATGGCAATATCGGCGGCGGCGAAGCGGATCCTCGTCTGTCCGATCTGGCGCTCGTCTGGATGATCGCCCGAATGCAAGCTTTGACCGGTTTGAGTTTTGACGCCGACGCGGTCCGAGCCGTCGCGCACAGGGCGGACATTGACGGCGAAGTCTACGATTCGACCGTCGGCTGGCCAATTGACCATCTTTGGCCGCATCTCCGCAAGATCCTTTCGCCTGAGGCGGTTATTCACGGACCGTTTTTCAACCGGGCTTTTTCAGATCGCGAGCACATCAATGAACGGGTGCATTGGAGCGCGATGAGAAAGCGAGGCCGACCAGGAAGAGTTTTTGGCGTCGACGGTACGGTGTACGATCCCCCCAATCTTCCCCAGAATATCCCAGCCGGGAAAATCGCTGAGATGACGCCCGAGGAGGCATATTTTGTCGGGGAATCGACTTGAGCCAATTCGCCGAACCTTTAGGCGAACCCGCTCCGCGAAATGCGGAACGTGTTAAACTGGCCATACGTATCGTTCAGCGCGAGCTTCATCACGCTTGACGTTCTGGCCGAAGCGTTCCCGATCTCAGCTTGGCGGAACTCCATGCCATTGGGAAGATCGATGCGGACGCGGTGCGGCTTGCCGTCGACAGCGCTCGTGATCGGCCGCCCCGACGCCTCCAATATGCCCGGAATGCTCGCCCGCGCGGTGCGCGCTTCGACGTCGACCTCAAAAGTG
>DATGLU010000642.1:0-2170 GCA_035294045.1 Roseiarcus sp.
ACGGCCCAGCAGCGCAACAGCGTCACCATGAATGACGAATGGCTCGCCAACACCACCATGAAGAAGACGCTCGGAGCGCCGCAATGAGTAAAGAGCGCCTTTATCTGTTCGACACCACGCTGCGCGACGGCGCGCAGACGAATGGCGTCGATTTCACGTTGGCGGACAAGCTTGCCATCGCCGGCATGCTCGACGAGCTCGGCGTCGATTACATCGAGGCCGGCTATCCGGGGGCTAATCCCATCGATACGCAGTTTTTCGCCGAGCGGCGGCCGGGGCGGGCAAAAATCACTGCCTTCGGCATGACGCGGCGGCCGGGCCGCTCGGCCGCCAACGATCTCGGCCTTGCCGCCCTGCTCGCCGCCGAGGCCGACGCCATCTGCTTCGTAGCCAAATCGTGGGACTATCACGTGCGCGTCGCGCTGGAGACGACGGCGGAGGAAAATCTAGCCTCGATCCGCGACAGCGTGCGCGCCGCCAAAGCCAAAGGCCGCGAGGCGCTGCTCGACTGCGAACATTTCTTCGACGGCTACAAGGCCAATGCGGCCTACGCGCTCGCCTGCGCCAAGGCCGCCTATGAGGAAGGCGCCCGCTGGGTCGTTCTCTGCGACACCAACGGCGGCACGCAGCCGCACGAGGTGGAAAAGATCGTCGGCGAGGTTTGCCGGCACATTCCGGGCGACCGCGTGGGCATTCACGCGCACAACGACACCGAGCAGGCGGTCGCAAACACCTTCGCCGCCGTGCGCGCCGGCGCCCGGCAGATTCAGGGCACGCTCAACGGACTCGGCGAGCGCTGCGGCAATGCCAACCTCGTCTCCATCATCCCGACGTTGAAGCTGAAGGCGGACTACGCGGAAAAATTCGACATCGGCGTGTCGGATCAGGCACTCGCCCGGATCGCGCGCGTCTCGCACGCGCTCGACGATTTGCTCAACCGCGCCGCCGATCGCCACGCTCCCTATGTGGGCGAAAGCGCCTTCGCCACCAAAGCCGGCATTCATGCTTCCGCCATCATGAAGGACCCGGCGACCTACGAGCACGTCGCGCCGGAGCGGGTGGGTAACAAGCGCAAGCTGCTCGTTTCGGATCAGTCCGGTCGCTCCAACCTCCTGGCCGAACTGGACCGCATCGGGTTCGCCATCGACAGGGACGACCAGCGACTGGGGCGCCTTCTGGAGGAGGTCAAGGAGCGCGAGGCCATGGGTTACGCCTATGAGGCGGCCGATGCCTCCTTCGAGCTGCTCGCCCGGCGGCTCCTCGGCCGTGTGCCGCGTTATTTCGAGGTGGAAAAGTTCGACGTCAACGTCGAGCAGCGCGTCAACGCCAAGGGCGAGCGTGTGACCGTGAGTCAGGCCGTGGTCAAGGTAAGGGTCGGCGACGAATGCCTGATCTCCGCCGCCGAAGGCATCGGGCCGGTCAATGCGCTCGATCTCGCGCTGCGCAAGGACCTCGGCAAATATCAGGGCTTTATCACCGGGCTCAAGCTCACCGATTATCGCGTGCGCATCCTCGACGCCGGCACCGGGGCGGTCACGCGCGTGCTCATCGAGAGCGCCGACGAAACCGGCGACCACTGGACCACGATCGGCGTTTCGGCGAACATCATTGACGCTTCGTTCCAGGCGCTGATGGATTCGATCGTCTACAAGCTCGTCAAGTCGGGCGCGCCGGCATAGCTTCGCCGCTCCTTTTGCACCTGCGCGGGACCGGCGCAGCGCGAGATACCGCCATGATCGACCACATTTCAATCGCCGTCAGCGATCTGCGCCAGGCGGAAGCGTTCTATACGGCACTGCTCGCCGCGCTCGGCATGGAAAAGATGCGCGAGTGGCCGGGCGCAGCCGTTGGCTTTGGCAAGACTTATCCGGAATTCTGGATCAACCGACGTGACAGCATGGATCGCATCGGCGACGACAGCGGCGTCCACGTCTGCCTGCGTGCCGGCGACGCCGCAGCCGTCGATGCCTTCCATGCGGCGGCGCTGGAGGCCGGCGGCATCTCCGACGGCGCGCCCGGATTGCGGTCGCATTACCATCCCCGGTACTACGCCGCTTTCATCCGCGATCCAGACGGCAACCGCATCGAAGCCGTGGCCTTCCTGCGTGATGCGGATCTGTGATCATCCCGGACACGTCGCGGCCATGGGCGTTTTCGGCGTTGGCGCCGC
>DATGLU010000643.1:0-6344 GCA_035294045.1 Roseiarcus sp.
TTCGGCGCAGCGCCGACGCGCGAGAAAGCGTTTGGAAACTAAGGAACTTCGATGAGACCAGGTCAGAATAAGCGCATGCGCGGCCGCAACAACAATCGTCGCGGCCCCAATCCGCTGACGCGGTCCTATGAATCAAACGGGCCGGACGTGAAGATCCGCGGCAACGCGCAGCACGTCGCCGAGAAATACCTTCAGCTCGCGCGCGACGCCCATACGAGCGGCGACCCGGTCGGCGCGGAAAACTATCTCCAGCACGCCGAGCATTATTTTCGCCTCATCGCCGCCGCCCAGGCCGCGCAGCAGCAGATGCAGCAGGGCTTTGGACGTCCGCCCTCCGAAGGGGAGGCCGAAGACGTCGATGACGACGAGGACGTGGGCGGCCTGGCGGATCGCTTCGCGTCGCCCGCCGAGCAGCGCGCGTTCCAGAACCAGTCCAATTTCGGCAATGGACCGCAGCCGCAGGGTCAGCCGTACCCGGATCGCGGCCCTTACGAGAATGATCGGCAGCAGCAAGGCGACCGCTCTTATCAAGGCGACCGCCCCTATCAGGGCGGACGGCCGAACAACCGGCCCGACAATCGTCAGGATCAGCGCGACAATCGTGGCCCGCGCTCCGATCGTCCCTATCAGGATCAGCGCGGCAATCGCGGCCCGTTCCGGCCGTATCGCGATCAGCAGCAGATTCGCGGCGAGGGGCCGCAGCCGGGCGGCGGGCCGTCGCCGTCGGGGCTGCCCTCCTTCATCAGCGCGCCAGCGCGCGGCGCGCCGCAGCCGGAGGGCGGCGAAGCGGCGCAGGAGACGGCAGCGGCCGAGCGTCACGAGCCGCAGCCCATGGAGGGGAACGATTCGGAGCCGCGCTTCCGTGGCCGACGCCGCCGGCGGCCGAATTTCAATTTCGCCAATTCAGACGAAGGCCAGCGCGAGGAGGCGCAAGGCCAGCCCGATCCGAGCGAGGCGCCGGCGGGCGAGTAGCATCAGGGAAGCACAGGGACGGGGCGAGGCGCCGCTCAGGCGACTCCGATGTCCTCGAACTTCGTCTTCACGAGGTCCTTGTCGAACGGCTTCATCAGAACGTCGTCCGCGCCGGCATGCATCGCCCGCGCAATCTGCGCGACGTCGTATTCGCTGGTGCAGAACAATATTTTCGGCTTCTCGCCGTCGGGCATGCGGCGCAATTGCTTCATGAATTCGAAGCCGTCCAGGACAGGCATGCTCCAGTCGACGATGATCGCGTCTGGCATCAGAAACGAGCAGGCGCTCAGCGCCTGCTTGCCGTCGACCGCCTCCGACGTCTGGAATTTCATCCCTTCGAGAATGCGACGCGCGATTTTGCGAATGACCGGCGAATCGTCGACCACCAAAACCTGCTTCATCTGAAATCTCCCGCAAAGCGCGCCCGACGTCATCGGTGAGCGGCCTCATGATTGGACCGTCGCCGCGCTCCTCGCAAAATGACGCGGCCATCCTGGCGCAAGGAGGTTAAGGAGGCTTGAAATTTGGCGATCAAACCCGGCGGGCCGTTCTCGTGAAAGAAGCTAAACGGATGATTGGCCGCTAAACATACCTTCGTAACCGCGTTCGGGCGTGCCCGCAGTCTGCTCGAAGACCAATTGGCAAACCCACATGCCGCCGTCCAAAGATACTTCGTGCGGGCCAAAGTTGAACATTTCGAGTTGAATTTGGCCCGTGAACCCTGCGTGGATGACGGGCGCGGTGACATGCACGCTGATGCCCAAGCGGGCCAATGAGCTTTTTCCCTCGACCCTCGCCGCCAAGCGAGATTTGAATGGGATGCTCACTTTCTCTCTGGTCCATGCGAGAACAAACTGTTGTGGCCTGAGAATAAAGGGCGACTTGTGGTCTTGCTGAAATGTGCGCGCCAAGTCGGAATATTTGTACCCCGGCCGGCCAGGGCAAATTTGGACTCCCTTCAACGCGTTCCACGTCTTGAAGGAGTCGGAAAGAGTTAGATCAATCGCCGTTGAGGTAATCGCAACCCCTAGATCAGGGGTGGGATCGATCTTCAGGTTACCCTCTTGGAGTGCGATCCGTATTTCTCTGTCAGTAAGAATCACGGCCGCCTCTCGTTGCAAGGAACTTATTTATGCAACCGCCTGCACCCTGTCTGAGGTCACCCAAACCCGCGTCTGACCCGACACGGCTTCGCGAGGCAGTTCGATCAGCAGGCTGCCATTTTGGCGAGCGACAACTGGTCCGATTCTCAGGTGGCCATCCTCTAGCAAATCGGTATCCACAATCAACTCGAGCGTGTTTCCATCTTTTGTTACAACCTCAACGACCGCCTCAGACGGGCCAGGTCCTTCCATCAGCTTCCGGCACTTCAAAATAAATTCCTGCATTTTCGCCCTCCGAGCAACGAACGTATAGAGAACAAAGCCGCTAGAGTCCATCGAGCGTCAGTCTCGGCAATCGCCGAAACTAGGCCGGTCTGGCGCGCAGCCTGACGATCTCCGCCTCAGTTTCGACGGTCACCGCCATGTTGCAGGCGCGGGCGACGACGCCGGCAAAGAACGGTTGGATCGTGTGGGCGTCGATCGCGCCGCTTTCCGGCTCGCCGGCGATCAAAGCCGCCACGCCCTTGGCGAGCCGCGCATTCAGGCCTTTGGCCTCGATCTCGGCCTCGATCGTCTCGCCCTCGCCGCTGACGGCGACCGTCACCACGCCGCCGCGCGGAATCGCCGAAAAAGCGAGCTGGCAAAGGTTGAGCAACAGCTTGACCTTGTTTTTCGGAGCCAATTGGCGGGGAACGTTCCAGACCAATTTGGTGCGCTCGTCGCCGATCAGCCCGCGCGTGACGTTTTCGGCGTCGCTCGTATCGATCGATGCGCCCGCCGAGCCCGCCGCGCCATAGGCCAGACGGCAGAATTGCAGCCGCGCCGAAGCGGTGGCGGCGCTCTTCTTGATCAGGTCGAGCGCCACCTGGCGCATTTCCGCGTCCTTCTCCTCCTCGAGCACTTCCAGGCCGTTGATGATCGCCCCGACCGGGCTGATCACGTCATGGCAGACGCGCGAGCACGCCAAAGACGCGAGATCCAGTCCATCAAGGGCGAAAATTGTCATCGGCGGTTCCTGGCGTCCTGATCTGCAGCCGCTGAGCCTCAGCGCGCGCCTGGAAGACCGGCGGCGTGGAGCCGCGCGAATCAGCTTGCGCGAGGTCGTCGGCGAGCCCATTGCATGAGCGCCGCCGAACAAGATAGCAAGGCCCCTATGAGCGCTTCTGGACAGGGCCGCGATGTTTCCGCTCCGCTCGATCTTAGCGTCGCGCCGCCCGACGCGGTCGGCGAATTCTTCGCCGAGATCGCGCTCGCCGCCGGCCCGGTCGTGATGGCCGAATATGGCGAGGGCTGCCAGGCCCGCGCCAAGTCCGATTCGAGCCCGGTCACCGCGGCGGACGAGCGCGCCGAGGCGCTGATCCTGGAGCGGTTGCGCGCCGGGGCCGCGCCGATCGCGATCGTCGCCGAAGAATCCGCGGCGCGCGGCGAGAAGCCGGCGCTTGGCGGCGCCTTTGTTCTGGTCGATCCGCTTGACGGGACGCGCGAATTCCTCTCCCGCAACGGCGAGTTCACGATCAACATCGCCCTGGTCCGAAATCACGCCGTCGCCGCCGGCGCCGTCTATGCGCCCGCCCTCGGCCGCCTCTGGCTGGCCGGCCGGCGCGCTTGCGTCTGCGCCGCTCCGGTCGGGGCGTCTTTGCCGCCGCCCGCCGCTCGGCTTCCGCTCAAGACCCGCGCCGCGCCGCGGGCCGGCCTTGTCGCCTTGGCGAGCCGCTCCCATTGCGATCCGGCCACCGAGGCTTTTCTTGCGGCGCTGCCGATCGGCGAGCGCCGCTCGGCCGGCTCCTCGCTGAAATTCTGCGTCATGGCGGAGGGCGAGGCGGACCTCTATCCGCGCTTTGGGCCGACAATGGAATGGGATACGGCGGCGGGCGAGGCGATCCTGCGCGCCGCCGGCGGAACCGTCGTCTCGGCCGGCGGCGGGCCATTCCTCTATGGCAAGGCCGAAGCCGGCTTTCGCAATGCGGGCTTTATCGCCTGCGGCGACCCGTCTCTGCCGCGACGGCTCGGCCATGCTTAACGAACCTTAAAGAACATCTGTCGACACTTGCTTTTGGACGGCTGTGCGGCGCCAAAGCTTCGCCACACAGGCGACATTTTTTGGTCCGACGGCTGTCACGGCGCATGACGCGCCAGCTCGTGGGGCCTGGAGGGCATGAGCGATGCCGAATGTTACCCGGCGTAAAATCCTGGTCGGCGCGGCCGCCGGTTTGAGCGCCTTTGCCGCCGGCGCGGCGCGCGCCGACGCGCCGGCGCCGTTTTCAACTGAGGAGCTGGTCGATAGCGGCCACCGCTTCTTCGGCGCGATCTCCCGCGGCCTGGCCCAGGTCGTCGAGGAGGCGACGCGGCGCTGGGGCCAGCCCAATGGCTATATTCTCGGCCAGGAGGCCTCCGCGGCCTTTGTCGGCGGCCTGCGCTATGGCGAAGGCAAAATGTATACGCGCAACGCCGGCGACCAACGCGTCTTCTGGCAGGGGCCGTCGCTCGGCTTCGACGCCGGCGCCGACGGCGACCGCACCATGATGCTGGTCTATAACCTGCCGGCGGTCGACGCGATTTTCCGCCGCTATGGCGGCATTGACGGCTCCGCCTATTTCGTCGGCGGCTTCGGCTTCACCGCTTTGGGGGGCGACGGGGTGATCGTCGTGCCGATCCGCTCCGGCGTCGGGGCGCGGCTCGGGGTGAATTTGAGCTACTTGAAGTTCACGCCGCGCGCCACCTGGAACCCGTTCTAGCGGCGCATTCGTCTTGGACCCTTACCGACGCGCGAATCGTTAGAACAGCGCGCGTCGGCTCTTTGCGCGCCGTTTCTCCCATGCGATGCTTAGAAATGTTCGCGAAGCCCAGGTGAGCCGCATTGGTCGAGCAGGCAATGTATTTTGTGGCCGGGCTCCTCGTCGCCGGGCTCGTCCTGATGCTGATTCTGCCCGCCTTTTGGCGCCGGGCCTTGCGGCTCTCGGCGCGCCGGGCGCGGCTGCTCACCCCCCTTTCGGTCAATGAGGCGATCGCCGAGCGCGATCAATTGCGCGCCGAGCACGCGGTGGCGCGCCGCCTGTTGGAGCGGCGCATCGAGGCGTTGCAGACGGAACTGGCGCAAAAGCGCGCCGAGCTCGGCCGCGAGATGAAGCGCGCCGCGCTCGATGAGGACAAGCTCGGCCTGACGCGCGACATCGCCGCCTTGCGCGACGAGCTTGCGGCCAAGGCGCGCGACAATCGCGCGCTGGAGGCCGAGCTTGGCGCGAGCCGTCTCGCGCTCTACGATTTCAGCGCGCAGCTCGATCGCGCCTTGACGCAAGTCGCGGCTTTGCGCCAGGCGGCGCTCAAGGCGGAGACCAGAGCCGACGAGCAGCGCGCGGCGATCGCCAGCCTCGAGACCCGCGCCGCCGGCCTCGAAGCGCGGCTCGCCGACGAAACGCGCGCCGCCAAGCTCAAGATCGAAGCGCTCGAAGCGGGGCGCGGCCGCGACGGGGGCGGGGCCGAGCCGGGCGAAGGCCGTACCGACCGGGATCGCGCCTTGCGTGACGCAATCGCCAAGCTCGGCGACGACGTCCTGCGCCTGGCGGCGCGGCAAGGCGAGGAGGGCGCTTTGCTGATGAGCAAATTGGGCGCGCCGCCGAAGCGCGAAATCGTCGCGCCCTTGCCGCCGCCGGAAAAAGGCAAGGATAAAGCGCCGCCGTTGCGCCGCGCGCGCACGACATCGCCGGCGCCTTAGCGGCGTACTATTCCCGCCTTCGCTGGGGGGCGGATTTCAACGGAGGGGCGCATGTCGGAGCATGTCGGCGTTCACGTCCATGCGGCGCATGAGGAAATGGTTCATGAAATGGCCGAGCATGGCGGCGAAGGGCTCGCCCAGCGCGTCGCCATTGTCACCGCCTTGCTGGCGACGATCGGCGCGCTGTTCGGCTACCAGGCCGGTCGCGTTTCGACCGACGCGATGCTGCTGAAGAACGATTCGATCTCGGCGCAAGCGAAGGCCTCCGACATGTGGGCGGAGTACCAGGCCAAGAGCACGCGCGAATTCTTATCGAAAAATCTTGCGCTGATCGCGACCGACGACGCGCACAAGGCCAAGCTCGCCGCCGAGGGCGACCGCTACAACAAGGAGAAGCAGGACATCAGCGGCAAGGCCAAGGCCTTCGAGGAGGAGGCCAAGACCGCCAATGAGAAGGCCGAGGCCAACATCCTGCCGCACGAGCGGATGGGGCTCGGCGTCGCGCTGATGCAGGTCGCCGTCGCGCTCGCCTCGATCACCGTCCTGACGCGCAAGAC
>DATGLU010000644.1:0-3412 GCA_035294045.1 Roseiarcus sp.
AGGCGCCTTTCGCCGCGAGCGGCAGAATGGCGGGAAGGACGAGGCGCAGCGAAATGAAGCTCACATCGCAGACGATCGCCTCGGGCGGCGCGGCGAAAAGACGTGGCGCGAGCTTGCGCGCGTCGAGCCCTTCATGGACGACGACGCGCGGGTCGGCGCGAAGGCGCGGATCGAGTTGCTCGCGCCCGACATCCACAGCGTAAACGCAGCGCGCGCCGCGCGCGAGCAGGACGTCGGTGAAGCCGCCGGTCGAGGCGCCGACATCGAGACAGGCGAGCCCGGCGGGATCGAGAGCGAACGCGTCGAGCGCCGCCGCGAGCTTGACGCCGCCGCGCGAAACCCAGGGATGCGGCGCCCCGGCTTCAATCGCGGCGTCGAGCTCGATCAGCGCCGAGGCTTTGCGTAACGTTTCGCCGCCGACCCGCACCAGCCCAGCCTCGATCGCCGCCCGGGCGCGGGCGCGGCTCGGAAACTCGCCGCGTTCGACGAGGAGAAGATCGGCGCGCTTGCGTTTATCCGGCATGGCGAATCTGCCCGCGCCGTCCTTGCCAACACGGGCAGCCGCCTTATTGACGCGTCTTCGCGCTCCGATCAACCCGTGGCGCGGCGGCGGGCGAAGCAAGCAGGGCCTCGATTTCCAGCGCGGCGCCGAGCGAGCCGTCCATGCCCGTCATTTGCCTCGCGATTTCGCGCGCCTTGATGCCGAAAGCCGGGCTCTCCAGCACGTCGGCCGCGGCGGCTCGGATCGTCTCGACGCTCGCGTCCTGGGAGATCGAACGCCCCGCGCCGATCTCCTCCACCACAGCCGCATTCGGCGCCTGGTCGGCGGCCATGCCCGGCATGACCAGCATGGGCAGGCCGTATTTCAACGCGCGCATCATCGTGCCGTGGCCGCCATGCGTGACGACCAGCGCGGCCCGCGCCATCAAGGCGTCATGATCGGCGGCGTCGAGCGCGACGGCGTTTCCGGGCGCTACGACTTTGCCGATGTCGATGCTGCGGCCCCCCGTGGCGACGACATGGACGTCGAGGCCGGCAAGCGCGTCGAGCGTCCGCTGCATCTTGTCGACGTTTCCCTGTTCCGGACCAGTCGAGAAGCTGAGCAGGACGAGCGGCGTCGGATCGTCCGCGCTCCAGGGAAGATCGACGGGCGCCGCATGGCGCTCCATTTCGAGGGCCGGCCCGACGTGACGTACTTTATCCGCGCCGTCCGGCAAAGGATGGCGGCGGTCGAGCGATGCGAGCGAGGTCGTCACGATGAGGTCGCGCTCGAACCACAGGCGGTCGGCGTCGGGCAGGGGGACGAAGCCTGCCGCTTGCCGCCCCGCATTCGTCCGCGCGCAAAAAGCGCGGTACTGATCGATGTGGCGCAGGAACAAAGTGTGACACATCATGACCGACGGTTTCGGCGCCTTTGCCGCCTGCGCGAGTCCGGCGGTGAACATCTGGTCGACGATGAGCAGATCGGGCGCTTCCGCCTGGATGACGGCGGCGACTTGTTCTTCGACGGCCGGCGAAGAGAGATAGCAGGCCATCCGCCAGAGCGGCCAATCTTTCGGATAGAGTTCGGCCTGCTCGTAGGCGCGCGTCAGCTCGATCGCGCGGAAGCCGGCCTGCTCGACGCGCGAGACCATTTCCGGCCGTCCCGCGAAGGCGACGTCGTGCCCGCGCTCGGTCAACGCCCGCGCCACGCCCAGGCTCGGCGGCAGATTGCCGCCGCCCGACCAGTTCAACCAGAGAAATCGCGCCATTGTCTCCTCCCTTCGACAAGCGAATGAATGATTCTGCCGATGACCTTTTCGGCGGCGCGCCGGCTGAGGCCGAAATCGCGGCGCAGCAATTTCCACGCATAGACGTCGGTCGCCACGAGCAGCGCGTTGAGAAGCTCGGCGCGCGCATTTCTGTCGAGCTTGGAAAGCTGCGGCGAGAAGCTTTCCTCGATCCAGCGCCGATGATTGTCGCGCCCCGACTTGAGCAAAGCGTCGAGCGAGGGGATGCGCCCTTCGTCGGCGAGGCGCAGGATGACCGCGTCGCCGATCTTCTCGTAATCGTCAAAGACGGTTTTGATTGTCGCTTCGACGTCGCCTGGACGAAGTTGACCGTGACCGCGTCGGCCCTCCGCATTGATCGCTGCGGCGAAGACCTGCTCCTTGCTGCCGAAAATGCGCAGAATGGTGCGCGCGGCGACGCCCGCGCGCTCGGCGATCGCCTCCAGGGTTAGCCCGTCGAGCGTCCGCTCGACGATGAGGTCGACGGCGCTTTTGACAATGCGCTCTCTCGTCGCCGCCGCCTTCTCGGCGCGAGCTTTCATGACGTAAGAGCGCGTTTCGATATTCATGTCATATGCAATGACACGAAATTAATTTGGCGTCAATATGAGTGACGCGAAATAAGCGCCTCACCCGCCCGGCTTGGTCGCGACGATGAACAGGCGCGGATAGAGGAAGAGGAGCTTTCCATCCGGCTCGGCCGGATAGGCGGCGGCGAGCTCCTCCATGTAGCGGGCGATGAACTCCTCGCGCTCGCACGCGTCGAGCGGGTTGAGGAACGGCCGCAAGCCGCTGCCGCGGAACCAATCGACGAGCTCGCCGACGCCGTTGAGGGCGTGAACATAGGTCGTTTGCCAGATCTGCACTTTCGCGCCGAGCGGCGTCAGCCAGCGGTAATAGTCCGAATAGGCGCCGATCACCGCGCGGGTCTTGGCGATCGGCAATAGGCGGTCGACCCAGGGCCCGTCGGCGGCGACCATGCGCATCAGCGCATGCGACGGCTCATGCCGGTTGTCCGGCATCTGGATGGCGAGCGAGCCGCCTTCGGCGAGCAGCGCGTAGAGGCGCGGCGCCAACTCGTGATGGTTGGGCAGCCATTGCAGGGACGAATTGGCGAAGATGAGATCGGGCGGCGTCGTCGGGCGCCAGGCGCCGATGTCGCGCTTTTCGAAACGTATGGCCGGCAGGCGCGCCCGCGCGCCCGCCAGCATGCGTTCGGAACTGTCGAGCCCGATCACCTCGGCGGCGGGAAAGCGCGTCGCGAGAAGATGCGTGCTGGCGCCCGGCCCGCAGCCGAGATCGACGATGCGTTGCGGCGATTGCGTCGGCACGCGGGCGAGCAAGTCCGTCGCCGCGCGCACCCGCTCCTTCTCGAATTTGAGGTAGAGCGCAACGTCCCATTCGTTGGCCTCGGCGAACGGCGAAGCGGTTTCGGACGTTTCGATCGGCCGCGCCATCATCCCTCCAGGACCTCAAAGAGGCTTTGCGAGATGGAGACGCAATATGTCCAATTTCAGGCTCTCTTGGAGCCTTTCCAAACTGTCGCGCCGGCGGCTCCGCGCTCAAGGAACGGAAGCGTACGCTCGCGGTCGCCTTCGCGGATGATGACCAAAGCTTGATTTGCCGAGCCGCGGACAGGCTTT
>DATGLU010000645.1:0-8020 GCA_035294045.1 Roseiarcus sp.
GCTCTTCCGGGGTGATTTCGAAGGAGCGGATGACGCCGCCGGCGAGTTCGACGATTCGGGTCGAGGCGGCGGTGGTCATCTCGTCGAGACCATCGGCGCCATGGGTGATCCAGACCCGCTCGGCGCCGAGATTGCGCAACACCTCGGCCATCGGCTCAAGCCAGGCCGCGGAGAAGACGCCGATCAATTGGCGCCGCGCCCCGGCCGGATTGGAGAGCGGGCCGAGCAGATTGAAGATCGTCCGCGTGCCGAGCTCGACGCGAGCCGGGCCGACATGGCGCATCGCCGCGTGATGGGTCGGCGCCATCATGAAGCCGATCCCAGCCTCGCGAATGCACCGTTCGACCGCCTCGGGCGGAATGCCGACTTTGACGCCGAGCACGCCGAGCGTGTCGGCGGCGCCCGATCGCGACGACAAGGCGCGGTTGCCGTGCTTGGCGACGGGCGCGCCGCAGGCCGCGACGATCAGAGCGGCGAGCGTCGAAACATTGTACGATCCCGAATTGTCGCCGCCCGTGCCGACCACGTCGATTGCGTCGGCCGGCGCGTCGACGCGCAGCATCTTGGCGCGCATCGCCTCGACCGCGCCGGTGATTTCCTCGACGCTCTCGCCGCGCGTGCGCAAGGCCATGAGAAAGCCGCCCATTTGCGCCGGCGTCACTTCGCCGGAGAGCATGGCGTCGAAGGCTGAGACCGCCTCGGCGCGCGTCAGCGCGGCGCCGGTCGCGACCTTGGCGATAAGCGGCTTGAAGGCTTCCATTCCCCTCTCTGATTTTTCAGGCGGCGCGAGCGGCGTTGAAGGCGCCGGCGAGATCGAGAAAATTGCGCAGCACGATGCGGCCATGCTCGGAGAGAATGCTCTCCGGGTGGAATTGCACGCCGTGAACCGGCGTCGCGCGATGCGAGAGACCCATGATCAGGCCGTCCTCGGTCTCGGCGGTGATTTCGAGTTCCGGCGGCGCCGTTTTGCGGTCGACGACCAGCGAGTGATAGCGCGTCGCCTGGAACGCGCCGTTGACGCCGCGAAACACGCCGCGTCCATTATGCGAAATGCGCGACAGCTTGCCATGCATGGGCAGGGGCGCGCGGACGATCTTGGCGCCGAACGCCTGGCCGATCGCCTGATGGCCGAGACAGACGCCGAGGATCGGCGTGGTCGCGCTCGCCCTGCGAACCAGATCGAGGCAAATCCCCGCCTCGTCCGGCGTGCAGGGGCCAGGCGACAGGACGATCGCGTCGGGCTTTTTGGCCATAACCTCGTCGACCGAAATCGCGTCGTTGCGCCAGACCGACACTTCGGCGCCGAGCGCGCCCAAATAATGGACGAGGTTGAAAGTGAAACTGTCGTAATTGTCGATCAGCGTGACGGCGGTCATGACGGGCTTTCGAGGGCCGCGGATATCCGGCTGCTCGAACTCTTGCGTTGCCCCGCCGGCCCCGTCAAGCCGCGCTGCGCCCGGCGGCAAACGCCTTGTCCCGGTCCGAACGCGGTGGCGCAGAGCGCGGGATGAGGATAAGCCGGCGGCGCACGCCAACCAATCGGCGGGACGGGATCGCCTGGGTCGCCGGCGCCAGTGCCGGGATCGGCCGCGGCGTCGCGCTCGAATTGGCGCGCCGCGGCTATGTCGTCGCCGCGAGCGCCCGCCGGGTCGGCGCCTTGCGCGACTTTTCGACCGAAGCCTCGGCTTTGAACGGCCGGATCGACCGCATTTGCGACGGTTTCGAGGTTTTCGAAATCACTTCCGCGCCGCCTGTCCTGGGCGGTGAAGGCGATGAACCTTCTGCCCTATCCGCTCTATTTTTGCGCTAGCCGGGCAGTTCGCGCCCAAGCGAAGCCATTGACGACCCGGCGCCGCCCGGCCAACGCGTATTTTAATGCGCCGTCGTCGTCGCGCCGTTGGCGGCGCCGTTCTTGGCGTTTGCCGGCGCCGCCGCGCCGTTCGGATTGGCGGCGGCGTTGCTGGCTGGCGCGGTCGTATGGGCCGGCTGGGCGGTTCTTGCGCCGCCGCCCCAACCGTTCCACCCTCCGCTCCAGCCCCAGCCGATGATCACGATGATGATGATCGCGATGATGATCCACCATCCGGCAAAGCCTGTGTTTCTGACCGGCGGGCCCGCTCTGTTGATCGGCCGATCGGTTCTGTTTTCTGGACCGCGATTGACCACGGCTAGTCTCCTTTGCGTCGGCGGACGCCGCCTAAGCCTGACTCCCTCGCGGCACAACGCGGCGCGCCGGAGGACGTTCCTGGGGCAGGGCGCCCGAGGCGCAGCGGCGTGATCGTCGCCTCGATGCTCTGGCGGCGGATCGATACGCCCGGCCATGACGCCTGCCGGCTTGAAAAGACGCCATTCGGCTGGAGCTTGCATGGCGCGGCGGTCTTTCGCATGGCCGGCGAGGCCGCAAATCTCTCCTATTCGGTGAATTGCGACGGCGATTGGAAAACCGTCTCAGGCCGCATCGCCGGCGCCGTCGGCGAGCGCGCCGTCGATGATCTGATCGTCCGCGAGAATGGCGGCTGGCGTCTCAATGGCGATCCAGCGCCGGGGCTTGAGGGCCTCGACGATCTCGACTTGAGCTTCACGCCGGCGACGAATGTCCTGCAATTGAGGCGCGTCGAACTGCCGACCGGCCGGCGGATCCGGCTGCCTGCGGCATGGTTTGATCTGGAGACGCGCCGATTGAGCGAGCTTGAGCAAATCTACGAGCGGCGCGACGCGCTTTCTCTTTCCTACCGGGCGCCGGGCGTCGGTTATGAAGGCCTGCTCGAACTCGCGCCGAATGGGTTCATCCGGCGCTATCCTGGTCTTTGGGAGGCGGAATAGCCGCGCGCCGCCGGCTTGACGGGAGGATCAAGGCCCGGTCAAGGTCGTGCGACGCACGCGCCTGGGCGCGGCTGCGCCGGCGATGGGAGCGCCGAAGCATGAAAATCACCTTCGACTGCGATTGCACGCCCGCGGAGGCGCGCGAATTTTTCGGCCTGCCCGATGTCCGGCCGATGCAAGCGAAAGTGATGGAGGAGATCGAGAGGCGCCTCATGGCGCAGCTCGACAGCTTGTCGCCGGAATCGGTCCTGCGCAGTTGGATGTCCTTCGCGCCCGATCAGTTCCAGGCTTTTTTCAAGAACATGATGAACTATCCGGGCAGCGGCAAGCCAAGCGGCGGATAGGGCCGTTATTGCGAGCGCGGAAGCAATCCAGCCACAGGGCGTCCCCCTATGAATGGACCGCCTCGCTTCGCTCGCATGATTATCAAGCTGCCTCCTTCATCATTGCGGCCGCCTCGTCGCGCAAGGCGCGGCGCAGAATTTTGCCGACATTCGTCTTGGGGAGCTCGTTGCGGAATTCGATATAGCGCGGCCGCTTGTACCCGGTGAGCTCGGCCGCGCAAAACGCGGCGAGCGCTTCGGCGGTGAGATCGGGATCGCGCTTGACGACGAACAGCATCACCGCCTCGCCGGAATTCTTGTCCGGGACGCCCACCGCGGCGCATTCGGCGACGCCGGGATGATGGGCGACGACTTCTTCGACTTCGTTCGGATAGACGTTGAAGCCGGAGACAAGGATCATATCCTTCTTGCGATCGACCAATTTGATGTAGCCGCGCGCATCCATGATCCCGATATCGCCGGATTTGAAGAAGCCGTCGGGGGTGAAGGCTTTCGCCGTCTCGTCGGGGCGGCCCCAATAGCCGGACATGACTTGCGGCCCTTTGATGGCGATCTCGCCAGGCGAGCCGAGCGGGACGTCATCGCCGGAATCGTCGATGATCCGGATGTCGAAATTGGGCAGCGGCAGGCCGATCGTGCCGGTAAAGCCGGTCGAATCCGTCGGATTGCACGTGCCGGTCGCGGCGGTCTCGGACAGGCCATAGCCTTCGACAATCGGGCATCCGGTCACGGCGAGCCATTTCTTGGCGACGGCCTCTTGCACCGCCATGCCGCCGCCGGTCGAGTTGAAGAGGCCGGAAAAGTCGAGCTTGGCGAAATCAGGATGGTTCGCCAGCGCGTTGAACAGCGTGTTGACCGCGGGAAACATATTGAACTTGTATTTCGAAATCTCCTTGATCACGCTGGCGAGATCGCGGGGATTGACGATCAGGATATTCAACGCGCCGGTCCGCATGCCGAGCAGGGCGCAGACCACGAAGGCGAAGACATGGTACAAGGGCAGGGCGCAAACGATCGTCTTTTGGCCGGTTATCGCCTTGCGCTTCAGGCCCGGCTGCATCCACGCTTCGGCGGAAAGGGCGGCGGCGACCAGGGTTTCGTGCAGCAGCATCGCGCCTTTGGCGACGCCCGTCGTGCCGCCGGTATATTGGAGAACGGCGACATCCTTTGGCGCGATCGGCGGCGGCGTGAAGGACGAGCTCCGGCCTCCGGCGATCGCCGCATTGAAGCGCATTGCATGCGGCAGATCGTAGGCTGGAACCATTTTCTTGATTCGCCGCACCACGAAATTGGTGACGAGGCCCTTGGGAAAGCCCATCAGGTCGCCAATGCCGGTCAGAACGATGCGTTCGATCGCGGTTCCGGCGAGCGCCTTTTCGAGCGTCGCCGCGAAATTTTCGAGAATGACGATCGCCTTGGCGCCGGAATCCTGGAGCTGATGGGAGAGTTCGCGCGCCGTGTAGAGAGGATTGACATTGACGACGATGAGGCCGGCGCGCAAAGCCGCGGCCAGAGCGACGGGATATTGCAGGACATTCGGCATCATCAGCGCCAGGCGATCGCCGGGCCGCAAGCCTTGGCCTTGCAGCCAGGCGGCGAAAATCTTGGAAAGGTCGTCGATTTCGCCGTAGGTCAGCGTCGCGCCCATGGAGATATAGGCGGGGAGCTCGCGATATTTGACGAAGGCTTCGTCCAACAGCGCGACGACCGAGGGATATTGCGCGACGTCGATATCGGCCGGCACGCCGGGCGGATAGCTTTTCAGCCAGATGCGCTCCACGGGGTTCCTCTCGCCTTTGCTTTTGCCCTTAAGCTTAAAGGCATTGGCGCTCTGGTCAAAGGGCGGCGGAAAGCAGAAGGCGCGCCGGAAGAATGGAGGTCAAAGATTTGTGACCCAGTCGCCGGCAGCCGGCCTCGCGTTCGGGCTGGCGCGGGACGCTAACGTTCAGGCGTCCCCTCGAAACTTGCGCTCATTTCGCACATTGCGTGAGGCGGCGCTCGCCCGCCGATTGGCGGCCGACTGAGGCCTAACGACAGGCGACCGGGTGTCCGGGGCTGGTCTGAGGCGGGCAAATAATGCTTGCATGATGGGTCGTCGGGCCGGTCGGAACCGCGTCGCGATTCTGCAGGTTTCGCTCGATCGAGCCGAAAAGAACCAAAGCGGCCAAGCCCAGCGCCGCCGCGATCAACCACGGCGTCAACATCTCGCTGTGGTGGTCGTCGGGCGTCTGATAAATCTTGGCTCGGGGTTTGGGTTCGGTGGGCATTGCTCGGCTGCAGCCAATGTTAGCGGCGTACGATCTCCATGCCTGTTCAACGGACGAGGCCGACCGCTGTTCCGGGCGGCGCGCCCGCCGCCCCCACTTGAAAAGGAAAACTCCTCGCGGGCGCAAGCGGCGTGGAGCAAAAGGACGAGAACGGGCGGGTTTGGAAAAAGTTTCCGCTGAAAACGGCGCTCGCGCGCGTTTTACGGGAGGGTTTAACTTTTGCTTGCGCTCCCTTCGCTAAGCTCACCCCATTGGAAGAGCTCGACGGTCAAGGTTGCCCCCATGGCTATTGAGGCGACGCGCAATCGCAAGCGGCCGGAATCTCGGCGCAGTCCGCGCAAGCAAGCCATGGTCCGAGGCCGCTACATGCTTTCCGACGGCCGTGAATATCCCTGCCGGACCTTCGATCTGTCCGCCTGCGGCGTCGCCATAGTGAGCGCCGTCAAGGGCAGGCTCGGCGAGCGCGTCGTCCTCTATCTCGATCGCATCGGACGGCTGGAAGGAACGGTCGCGCGCCATTTTGGCGGCGGCTTCGCCGTCGCGTTGCGCGCCGGCGCGCCCAAGCGGGAAGCGCTCGCCTCGACCCTGGAAAAGCTGAGCTGAGATCGGCCGCGGTCTAACCGCGCTCTCTTTTGCTCGTCAGGCTCCGGCGAGAGCGGACGCGCGCTTGCCGGCATTTCCCGTCCGTCGCGCGGCCGCCGGCGCCCTGGAAATCCCCGCCCGACCCGTCCCAACCCGCATGAGCAAAAAACGCTCATCGGTTGCGAGATCGCGCTGACCTAAGGCCAGAAGACTAATCTCTGGCGCGATGGTCAGGCGCGAAGTCTGACCTCAGGCCAAAGGCCGCAGGCTGGGCGGGGGATGCATTCGCGCCGCCAAGCGGCGCGGCGTGCGAGGACGCGCGGCGTCTGTCGGACGGATCAATCATCGGGAACGGATGGGACGCAGCGTCCGCAAAGACGCGAGCGCAAGTCAGGGGCGGTCTTCGGGCGTGCCTGATGAGAAGCCGGCCAAGCGGGGCGGCCAAGCGGGGCGTCAGTCGGCGCGGCCGCCCAGATGCGGAGACCAGCGCGCCATCGCGGCCTCCATCGAGAGGGGACCCGATCCGCCCGCCGTGGAGGCGAGGAGCGCCGGGGCGGCGATCCTCTCGGCCTCTGGCTTCGCAACATGCGGCGGCGCAGCGGGCGGCGCGCCGCCTGGCGGCGCCTGGAGGATGCCCAGGATTTCCGCGTCCAGCCGTTGCGCGTCTCTGACGAAGCCGAGATGCGGCCGGCCAAGCTCTTTCTGTTGCTGGAAGGCTTGCAGCACGTAAATCGCGCGCCGCACCATTTCCGAGCGGGTCGCGTTTTCCGCTGCCGCCAGGGCGTCGAGGAGGTCCGCTTGCTGCTGGCTGATTTCAATGTTCAAGCGAACCTTCGGCATCCGACCGTCGTCTCCAGCACCCGAAACAGCCGGGCCGCAGACAGGCGTAACATGCGGGCCCGGCCGATTCCGTTTCCCAATTCGATAAAACTTTAGGCGCCGCGCCCGCAGTGACGTTTGGTCAATCAATTGCTGCTACCAAAAACGTCGTTGTTCTTGGAAGCGTTCTGGTTTTTGCGTGGCGTTTGTTGGCGTAACTCGGCGCGCCTTTGCGCCCTCGGAGTCTGAGGCGTCCAATGTTCGCCACTTCCTGGCTTGGGCGCGCTCGGCGAGCGAGGAGCAGCGCGCCGAAGCCGCCGTCACGCTAGCCTGGGCCTATCATTACATTGCCGATCGCGACGAACTCCATTTTGATTTGGAGCTTTGCATCGCCGCGGTCCTCGACGATCCGTCGCCCGCGGTTCGATACGCGCTTGCGGAAGCGATCGCCGGCGTTCCCGGCGCGCCGAGGCATGTCGTCATCGCGTTGGCGGACGACCGCCCGGACATCGCCGCCATCGTCCTCGCCCAGTCGCCGGCGCTGACCGAGGCCGAGCTCGCGCATTACGCCTGGACCGGGGAGGAATGCGTCCAGGCGGCGATCGCGCGGCGCAAGGACCTGCCGCCGCTTGCGGCCGCCTGCCTGGTCGAGGCGGGCGGCGTCAACACGGTGACGGCGATGATCGCGAACCGGCATGCGCGCTTGCGGGCGGCGGTCTTTCGCCGCGCGGCGGAGCGGTTCGGCGCCGAGTCGACTGTTCGAAACGCGATGTTGCAGCGGCCCGATTTGCCAGCCTGGATCCGCTGCGACCTGATCGAAGCGGCCGCGGCGGCGAGCGCCGCGCTCTTTGCCGGTTCGCAGATCAAGCCGGCTCGAATCGAGAAAATGGTCCGCTCGGCGACGAACCGGAGCGTTGTCCGCGCCGCCAGCGGATGTTCGCCGGAAGAGTTGCGCGATCTGATCCGCCATCTTCGCAAAAAAGGGACGCTTACCGTCGCGCTGCTCATGCGCGCCTTGGCGTCCGGCGAAATCGCTTTCTTCGAGGAAGCGGCGGCGGAGCTGGCCGGCATGGATATTCGCCACGTCGCGGCGCTGGCTCGTGACCCGCTCGGCGCCGGCTTTGCGGCGCTGATCCGGCGGGCGGGGCTTCCCGTTTATTGCACAGCGCCGTTCGCCGCCGCTCT
>DATGLU010000646.1:0-3183 GCA_035294045.1 Roseiarcus sp.
CCCCGCACCTTGACATGCGCGGTGGCGCCGAGCTCGACCGCTTCGATCAGATTGTGCGTGACATAGGCGTAGAGGCCGGGCTCGCGGAACGTATAGAGCGCAGCGCCCGCCGAGCCGCCGCGAATGAACCAGGTCTCCAAATCCCTTTCCGGCCGATTGGCGAACTTGCCGCTCTCCCAGACATAGTCGCCATGGCCGCCGATAATATGCGGTCGGCTGTCGCGATTGGCCTCGCTATGGATGAACAGGACCGTCTCGCCGACCTTTGCGGTCAAGGCGTTCTTGCCGGTGAGCGCGCCTTCCTTTCCGTTGAAGACGACATGGGTCGGGATCAGCTTGCGCATGACCTCCTCGGTGTCGGGATAGGAATCGGCGAGGCTCTCGTACGTCTTGTAATTGCCCTTGTCGTCGCGCGGCACATAGAAGTCCTGCTCGCCGATATAGTAGGCGCGGTCGTAATGCAGGGGCTTGCCGTTTTCGTCCTTCAGGCCGTCGCGCGGCAGCACCATCACGGCGCCGTTCATGCCGGAGACGACGTGCCACGGGATCATCGGACCGCCCGGCGCGCAATGGTAGACGAAGACGCCGGCTCGCGTCGCCTTCCAGCGGATCGTCACCTGCTCGCCGGGATTGATCAGCGACAACTCGGCGCCGCCCAGCGCGCCCGTCGCCGCGTGGAAATCGATATTGTGCGCCATCGTATTGGTTTCGGGATTGACGAGCGTCAATTCGACATAGTCGCCTTGATGCACGACCATCATCGGGCCCGGAATGGAGCCGTTGAACGTCATCGCGTGAATCTTCGTGCCCTTCTCGTCGATGACCATCTCTTTTTCCTGGACCGTCATCTTGAACTCGACGATCGAGGGCGGGCGCTGCGTCGCCTGCTCGTGCGGATGGATGAAAGGCGGCGCGACGAGCTCGACCTTTTCGCGCGGCATCGTCGCAAAATCGTCCGCGAAAGCCGGCGCGGCGGCGATCAGCGCCGCGGCGGCTGCGGCGGCCATCAAGGTCCGGCGGGTCAACATCAGGCGGCTCCATCCATGCTTGGCATAGCCGCCATATGCTCCGAAGGTGTGAGAAGCGTCTTTGCGGCAGCGCAAATACAATCCAGATCCGCCCGCCGCCCGCTACTCGTCATGTCGGGACCAGCGGGGCGGGCGGCACGACGCCTGTCCGTTCACTCTATGTTCGAAGAGCCTCGCATAAATTCTTTATCTAAACTCATCCTTGCGCCGCCGGCATGCGGTCGAAGACGGTCAAGCCGGGCGGAATGAGCGCCCAAGCGGGGCGACCTTCCGCGAAAATCGCCAGGGTCGGGCGGAAGCGCGACGGATCGTCCAGCGAGCCGGCATAGATCGTGAAAGAATCTGATAGGCCGATCTCGCCGCCAAAGACCAGGCTCATGCAAATCGGACAGAAATTGCGCACCGCCTCGCCGCCATTCCACGCGCGCGACCGGAATTGGCGCGCTTCGCCGCGGAAGCGCACGTCCGCGCTCCGAAAATTCATAAAAGGTACGAAGCCGGAGCCGGACGCCTTGCGGCAATCCGCGCAATAGCAATGGCCCTGCGACATCGGCTCCGCGACGGTTTCGTACCGCAAGGCGCCGCAGAGGCAGCCTCCGGAATGTTGTTTGGCGTCGTCGGTCATGGCGAGGCTCGCTCCGCTCGGATACGCGACGGCCAAGGCGGCATCCTGGCCCCCCGATCGCGGACGGCAGATAGCACGAGGCGCGACAAGCCAAAAGGCGGTGGCCGTCAGCGCGCCTGCGGTTCCGGCGCAATTGCCTGCGGCCAGGAACATCGCCTCCCTTCGCCGCTTAACCGTCGCGCCGCTCGCGTCCGGCGGTTGCGCCATTGCGCTGCGCCGAAACGACACTATCTATCGGTTGATTCCCTGCCGCTCCGGAGCCCTGAATGCCCGATCTTTCCGCTTTTCCGATCACCAAGCGCTGGCCGGCGCAGCATCCCGACCGGCTGCAGCTTTATTCGTTGCCGACGCCGAACGGCGTGAAAGTGTCGATCATGCTGGAGGAGACCGGGCTGCCTTATGAGCCGCACAAGATCGACATCGGCAAGAACGAGAGCTGGACGCCCGAATTTCTGTCGCTGAATCCGAACGGCAAAATCCCGGCTATCCTTGATCCCAACGGACCGGACGGCAAGCCGCTCGGCCTTTTCGAATCCGGCGCCATCCTGCTCTATCTCGCCGAGAAAACCGGCCAGCTCCTGCCGAAAGACGCCGGCCGCCGCTACGAGACGATCGAGTGGGTCTTCTTCCAGATGGCCTTTATCGGCCCGATGTTCGGCCAACTCGGCTATTTCTTCAAATTCGCCGGCCGGGAGATCCCCGACAAGCGGCCGCTCGAGCGCTACCGCAACGAATCGAAGCGCCTGCTCCGGGTGATCGAGACGCGGCTCGACGGCGCGCCCTGGATCATGGGCGACGAATTCACCATCGCCGATATTTCGATGCTCGGCTGGGTGCGCAACCTGATCGGCTTTTACGGCGCGCGCGATCTTGTCGCTTTCGACGAATTGGAGCGCGTGCCGCGCTGGCTCGACCGCTGCCTCGCCCGGCCGGCGGTGCAGCGCGGCCTGGAGATTCCGCGGCGCGACTGACTTTGACGGTCCGTCTTTGTAGCGCCATTCGCGAGGAGGAGAAGAGATGACGACGTTCAAAGCCGCCGTGCTGGTCGGCAGCCTGCGCAAGGAATCCTTCACCCGGAAAATCGCCAAGGCGCTGGTCAAGCTCGCGCCGGAGCAGCTTTCCTGCACGATTGTCGAGATCGGCGACCTGGCGCTTTACAATGAAGACCTGGAAGCCGACCCGCCGGCGGCGTGGACTGCTTTCCGCGCCGCGCTCAAAGACGTCGACGCCGTGCTCTTTGCGACGCCGGAATACAACCGCTCGATCCCCGGCGTCCTGAAGAACGCGATCGATGTCGGCTCGCGGCCTTATGGCAAAAGCGTCTTCGAGGGCAAAGCCGGAGCGGTGGTCAGCGTCAGCCCCGGCGCGGTCGGCGGCTTCGGCGGCAATTTCGCCGTGCGCAACGCGGTCGTGTTTCTGAACGTGCTGATGATGCAGCAGCCCGAGGCCTATATTGGCGGGGTGAAAAACCTTCTCAACGAGGCGGGCGAGCTCAATTCCGAATCGACGCGCGCTTTCCTGACGAATTTC
>DATGLU010000647.1:0-2768 GCA_035294045.1 Roseiarcus sp.
CGAAATCCTCGCCGCCCAGGAAGGTGTCGCCGTTGGTCGATTTCACCTCGAAAACGCCGTCGCCGATCTCGAGGATCGAGACGTCGAACGTGCCGCCGCCAAGGTCATAGACCGCGATCGTGCCGTTCTTCCTCTTGTCGAGGCCATAGGCGAGCGCCGCGGCCGTCGGCTCGTTGATGATACGCAGCACTTCGAGGCCGGCGATCTTGCCGGCGTCCTTGGTCGCCTGGCGCTGAGCGTCGTTGAAATAGGCAGGAACCGTGATCACCGCCTGGGTGACGGGACCGCCGAGATAAGCCTCGGCCGTCTCCTTCATCTTCTGCAGGACGAAGGCGGAAATCTGCGACGGCGAATATTGCTTGCCGTCAGCGGCGACCCAAGCGTCGCCGTTCGACGCCCGGATGATCTTGTACGGAACGAGGCCCATGTCCTTCTTGGTCATGGGATCGTCGAAAGCGCGCCCGATCAGGCGCTTGATCGCAAAGAAGGTGCGTTCCGGATTGGTCACGCCCTGGCGCTTGGCCGGCTGGCCGACCAGACGCTCGCCGTCGTCGGTGAAAGCGACGATCGACGGGGTCGTGCGCGCGCCCTCTGAATTCTCGATGACTTTGGGCGTCGATCCTTCCATGACGGCCACGCACGAATTGGTCGTGCCAAGGTCGATGCCGATAACTTTAGCCATTGCTCACATCCTCTCTTCGCGGAACCGCCGGCCCCGAAGCTGCCTGGCCCAAGGAGGGCTCGATCCGGCGGTCGTCTCGACCGCCCCGAACCGCCCGGCTCCCGATAAACAAATGTCGAATTTCCGCGGAAGTCCGCGGCTTGCCGGGTATATAAGAGGGGGCTTTTGGGCGCGCAAGGCGCGGGCGGGGCGGGATTTGAAAGGAAGAGCGCAGAATTTTACAGCCTTTCCGTGAGAGGCGGTCGGATCGCAGGCCCTGCCGGGTTCGCCGGTTGGCGCAATCGGGGCGCTATGGCCGCGCGCCGCATCGGAATGGGTTATAGTTGAGCTATGACCAAGCTCTTCGAACAGCCATAGCCACGGTTTCGGCTTTACCGGACGACGTGCAAGACGAACTCGCGCGGATGTTGTTGGAATTTGCGGGCGGCGAGCAGGCGCCCTATGGCGAAGCATGGCCTTTAGCTGCGCGGGATAGACGGATCGAAGCCGCGCTTGAGCTTCGGCGAGGGCGGGCGCGTTATCACGCCGCCGCGTCGAGCCCGTAGAGCGAATGCAGCGTGCGCACCGCGAGCTCGGTATAGGCCGCGTCGATCAGCACCGAGAACTTGATTTCCGAGGTGGTGATCGCCCGGATGTTGACGCCTTTTTCGGCCAGCGCCTTGAAGGCCTTTGCGGCGACGCCGGCATGACTGCGCATGCCGACGCCGATCGCCGAGACTTTCACCACGTCCTGCGCGCCTTGCAGCGAGGAAAAGCCGATCGCCTCGCGGCGCTCTTCGAGAATCGCCTGGGCGCGGCGGAATTCGGCGCTCGGCACGGTGAAGGTGATGTCGGTCGTCGTCGTATCGTCGGAGACGACCTGGATGATCATGTCGACATTGATATTGGCCTCGGCCAGCGGCACGAAAATCGCGGCCGCGACGCCCGGCTTGTCGGCGACCCGGCGCAAGGTGATCTGCGCCTCGTCGGTGGAGTAGGCGATGCCGGTGACGATCTGCTGCTCCACGATATCCTCCTCGTCGCAAATCAGCGTGCCGGAATTCGGCGCGAGCGGGTCGTCGAAGGACGAGCGCACATAGGTTTTGACCCGGTGCATCATCGCCAATTCGACGGAGCGGACCTGCAGCACCTTGGCCCCGAGCGAGGCCATTTCCAGCATTTCCTCGAAGGCGACCTTCTCCAGCCGGCGCGCCTTGGGCACGATGCGCGGGTCGGTCGTATAGACCCCGTCGACATCCGTATAGATGTCGCAGCGATCGGCCTTCACCGCCGCGGCGAGGGCGACGGCGCTAGTGTCGGACCCGCCGCGCCCCAGCGTGGTCACCCGGTTGGTCGGCTTGTGCAGTCCTTGGAAACCGGCGACGACGGCGACCTCGCCGCGGCCGAACCCGGCGAGGAGGCCGGCGCTTTCGACATCGGCGATCCGCGCCGCGCCATGGGCGTCGTTGGTGAGAATCGGGATTTGCCAGCCCTGCCAGGAGCGCGCCGGAATCCCGGCGTCTTTCAAGATGATGGCGAGAAGGCCGGCGGTCACCAATTCGCCCGAGGCGACGATCGCGTCATATTCGGCCGGATCGTAGAGCGGGGCCGCCTCGGCGCACCAGGCGACCAATTCGTTGGTCTTGCCCGACATGGCCGAGACCACGACCGCGATTTCGTGCCCCGCGTCGCGCTCGCGTTTGACGTGACGGGCGGCGTTGCGGATGCGCTCGATATTGGCGACCGACGTGCCGCCGAACTTCATCACCAGACGCGCCAAGGCCCCTAAGCCCCTATTCTCACTCGCCTTGCGCGAGCCGGTCGCGCTGTCCCGAAAGCCGGCGTATAGAGGGCGCGAGCCGGCCGCGTCAACGCCCGGCGCGTTCCTTTTCGGATCGGTCGAGAGTCAAGATGAACGCCGCCAACGCGCCCAGCATCGACCCGGACGAGATCGCCCGGTTCGAAGCGCTCGGCGAGGATTGGTGGGACCCGGCCGGCGCGATGCGCGCCCTGCACCGGATCAATCCGCTGCGCCTCGGCTGGATCAGAGACCTGCTCGCCCGGCGCTTCGGGCCAGCCGCCGCCGACGCGCCCGGGCCGCTCGCCG
>DATGLU010000648.1:0-2224 GCA_035294045.1 Roseiarcus sp.
GCCAACATGCACCCGGTTATAGAGGTCGATGACGTCGAGATCGCGCATCCTGATGCAGCCGGACGACACGCTGCGGCCGATCTCGTCAGGCTCGTTGGTGCCGTGGATGCGGTAGAGCGTGTCGTGATCGCCCTGATAGACATAAAGGGCGCGGGCGCTCAGCGGATTGTCGTAAGCGCCCGCGAGTGGCCCATGCTGGCGATAGACCTGGAATTCCGGCCAGCGCTCCATGATGGAATTGGTCGGCATCCAGGTCGGCCATTCGACCATGCGGCCGACCCGCGCGACGCCCGTCCAGCCATAGGCCTCGGCCCCGGTGGCGACCGGATATTGGATCGCCTTGCCGTCCTTCAGCGTGAAATAGAGCTTCTTGCTCGGCGTATCGACAACGATCGTGCCAGGCGGCTCGCCAGTCCTATTCTCGACCAGATAGCGCTGGTAAGGAATTTGCGATTCCAGAGGCGGCGCCAGCGCCATCATCTCCTTGTCGCGCTGCGAGAGCTTGGGATCGGGAACGGTGGCGAGCACGGTGGGCGGCATCACCGATTGACAGCCTCCCAACGCCGCGCCGGCCAGCAGCAAAGCGCAAATCCCCAGATATTTCATGGTCTTCCGATTGCCCCGTTTAGAATTTGCTTACCATAATTCGTAACCGTTAATCGAAGCTTGCCGCCGCGGAGCCTCCGCTCGGCGGCCGCCGCCTTTCGCCCGATCAACGGAATGGAGAACGCGAGAACCGCCGCCGCGGTTCCGCCGCTTTCCACGCCGCACTATGGCAAAAGCAGCCGCCATTGGGTAGCGATTGGCCTTCCGTTACGATCCGCCGCCGTGAGATTTGTCGCCACTGCGTCCTTGAGGACACAATTTCGCCTTACGGTCTGGCGACGGGAGGCTGGGCTCCTCCCCGCGAAAAGCCGGCGGACCGGGCGTTCACGGCCCTCCCAATCGCTTGCGCGCGCTTTGGGCCGCGTCTATAAGGCCGCTGCGTCGCGCTCGCGACGCCGTCGGAGTGTAGCGCAGCCTGGTAGCGCACCTCGTTCGGGACGAGGGGGTCGGAGGTTCGAATCCTCTCACTCCGACCATTTTTCGATATTTGATCGAAGTTTGAGGACTGGAGCTCGAATGTTCGAGCCCCCCGTCCATTTGGCTCGCACCAAAAGCTTCGCTCCTCAGTTCGCACGAAGACGCGCGACCGCGACGCTCGGCAAAAAACGCACTGTCGCCGGTTATGGAGCGCGATATACGCTCCAGCCATGACCGAGCCGGATCCAGAACGCCGCCGCATCGAGGCCGCCCGCGCCGGGGCGGAAGATTGGCGCGAATGGGGGCCCTATGTCAGCGAGCGGCAATGGGGCACGGTGCGCGAGGATTACAGCGAGAACGGCGACGCCTGGAACTATCTTCCGCATGACCACGCGCGGAGCCGGGCCTATCGCTGGGGCGAAGACGGCCTTGCCGGCTTCTGCGACGATCGGCAATTGCTCTGTCTGTCGCTGGCTCTATGGAACGGAAAGGACCCGTTTCTCAAGGAGCGTCTGTTCGGCCTGACCAACGAGCAGGGCAATCACGGCGAGGATGTCAAAGAGCTTTACTACTATCTCGATGCGACACCGAGCCACGCCTACAATAGAATGCTCTACAAATATCCGCAGGCGGCCTTTCCGTACCAGCTTCTGCTCGACGAGAATGCGCGCCGCGGCTTGAACGACGGCGAATTCGAGCTGATCGATACCGGCGCCTTCGATGAGGACCGCTATTTCGACATCGAGGTGGAATACGCCAAGGCGGGCCCGCGCGACATTCTGATGCGGGTGACGGCGCATAATCGCGGTCCGGATACGGCGGCGATCCATATCCTGCCGCAAGCCTTTTTCAGGAATGTCTGGAGCTGGTCCGACGATCGCGTCCGCCCGCTTATGAGCGAGCAACGCCGCGGCGAGGTCGTCGGCGAACATGAGCCGCTGGGCCGCTTCGCCCTGAGCTTCGAGGCGCCGGACCGTTTGGCTTTTTGCGAGAACGACACGAATGCGATGAAGCTGTTCGGCGCGCGCGCCGAATCGAATTTCTGCAAGGACGGGATCAACGATTTTCTCGTCCAGGGACGCGAGGCCGCGATCAATCCGGAGGGGCGCGGCACGAAAGCGGCTGGCGTCTACCGCCGCGAATTGGCCGCGGGCGGAACGGCGGTCGTCCGCGTCCGACTGACAGTCGGCGCGGAAAAGAC
>DATGLU010000649.1:0-2145 GCA_035294045.1 Roseiarcus sp.
CCCGACCCGAACAATCTCGCTTATACGTCGCATGCCCTTGCGCTGCATACGGACCTGCCCAATCAAGAAATGCCGCCGGGCTTCCAGTTCCTCCATTGCGTCCGGAACGACGCGGCCGGCGGCGGATCGGTTTTCATGGACAGTTTCCGCATCGCTGAACGGTTGCGCGAAAAAGACCCGCAGGGATTCGCGCTGCTCTCAACCGTACCCATCCCCTACCGCTTCCATGACCGCGAATACGATATCCGCGTCGACCGGCCACTGATTGGCCTCGACGAGCGGGGGCGGCTATTCGACGTGAGGTTCAGCGCGCATCTCATGGACGCTTTTCACATGGAGAGCGCCGTCATGGTCGATTATTACCGCGCGTTCAGGGCGTTCATGGCGGCGACGCGCGATCCGGCCGACACGGTCGCCTTCAAGCTTAAAGCGGGGGAAATGGTCGTTTTCGACAACCGCCGCGTCCTGCACGGACGCGAGGCGTTCAACCCTGCGACCGGCCATCGCCTGCTGCGCGGCTTCTATATCGATCGCGGCGAGGTCGACAGCCGTATCCGAACGCTCTCGCGAAGTCGAGACGAGAGGCGATGAGATCGGCGGAATGGAGGACCGTCGCGCGCCTCGTTAACGTACGAAGCGGCCGACATTCCATGAGCGGGCGTCGCGAGGATTTCCAGGGCGACGACGGTTGCAATGCTATGCGTCAGGCATCCACGCCCGTCCGCGAGCGCAAATGCCGGATATTTGTTGCGGCGGCGCCGCGTGGCTGGCCGGGACAAGCCCGGCCATGACGCGTCCTCAGGGCTAGCCCGGCTTGCGCCGGCGCGCCGTCCTGCGCGGGTGTAATGTTTCGCCGGCCTCGAGCATGGCGAGATATTTGGCGAGGCGCGCCGCACGCGTCGTCGGACTCTTGGCGTCGTGCAGGCGATAGAGGATCGCATAGCGGTTCGCGCTGTCGAGTACCTCGAAGAAATCGCGCGCTTTCGGCGAGGCGGCGAGCGCTTGCCGCAAATCCTCGGGAACGCCCGCTGCGCTTTGCGGCAGGTACGCCGCCGCCCAGCGTCCGTCCGCCTTGGCGGATTGGACTTCCGCAAACCCCGCCGGGGCCATGCGTCCGGCCGCGATGAGCGCTTCCGCCCGGTCCCGATTCACGCGCGACCATTTGCTGTTCGGCCGGCGCGGCGTGAAGCGGACGAGAAAATACTCATTGTCCAACGCGCCAAGCTGGCCGTCGATCCAGCCATGGATCAACGCGCCGTCGATCGCCTCCGGCTTGCTGACGCTCGACGCCTCGGCGTTCTTCTTGGCGAGTTTCAGCCACAGGCCCGGCGAATTTCGCGGCTGGCGCGCGAGCCAATCCTCCCACGCCGCGGCCGAGGCGAAGGCCAGGATCGGCAGGCCGGACCGCTCTTCGCGCGCGCCGTCGCGCCGGCCCCGTTTCGGCGCCGCGGCCCGGCTCACAGCTTGGCCGCGGTAAAAGCGACGATCTGCGCCATCACGGTTGAGAGCGCCTTGTCGAGCGCCGCGGCCGCTTGCGGGCCGGTCACGCCGCCGGCCGGCTCAGCATGTTTGAAGCTTTGCGCGGCGATAATCCTACCGTCGCGACCACTGGCGATCGTGGCGGCGATCTCGACAACCGCCTGATCGGCCGGAGCGTCGATCTCGAAACGCCGGATTTCCAATTCGAGCGCGTAATCGGCCGGTTTGCTGGCGCGCTCGACCGAGCGAAACAGATGGGCGTTTTGAAAGGTCTCGGCCAGGCGCGATTGCACCAGGACCGGCAGGCGATCCGACCATTGGGCGCCGGGGAGATAGGCGAGCGCGTTCGGGCCGCTGCGCACGACGATGCGCCGCGAATCCAAGGCGAGTGGAGAAAGCGGCTCGCGTACGGTCAGCGAGGCGCGCAATGGGCGCTGGCTCGGCGCCTGCGCGGCCGAGAGATCGAAGCTTTGCAGCGAGGCCCCGCCGCCGCAGGCCGCAAGACCGAAGGCCAGGCACAGCGCCAGCGCCGCCGCGGAAAAGCGCCGCGCGCCGAGACGCCGATCGCGACCCTCCCGTCCGAGCATCTTTTATTGCCCCGCATGATAGTCGGGCAAAGCAGGCTTCGCGCCGAATATCACCTGGCTCGGATTGTTGCTCAGCGAG
>DATGLU010000650.1:0-6761 GCA_035294045.1 Roseiarcus sp.
TCATCCACATCAAGCAGAGCTCGACGAACAAGGGCGGCCATTGGCCCTTCACGGCGGAGCGCAACCGCGACGGCCGCATCGTCCCGCAAAAGCTGCTCGAAGCGATTCGCGCCGGCGGCGGATCGGACAACGAGCTCTGCATGGAGCTTTCGTTCCGCGAGCGCGAGCCGGCCGATCGCGCGGTCCTCGCCATGACCCGCGAGTCGGTTGAATTCTGGCGGCCCTATGTCGATACGGGGCGCGCCTGATGGCGGCGCGATCGCCCTGGATCGGCACAAGCTGGAAGATGAACAAGACCCGGGCCGAAGCGCGCCAATTCGCTGAAGCCGTGAAGGACTCGCGCATCGCTGAAAGCGCGGCCGCGCGGCTCTTTCTCGTTCCGCCTTTCACGGCGATCGAGAGCGTCGCGACAATCCTCGCCGGCGAGAAGATCCGGATCGGGGCGCAAAATATCCACTGGGCCGATTCCGGCGCTTGGACCGGCGAGATTTCGTTGGCGATGATCAAGGATGTCGGCGCGACGCTGGTCGAGATCGGCCATAGCGAACGGCGGAGGCATTTCGGCGAGACGGACGAGACGGTCGCCAAGAAAGTCGAAGCGGCGGTCAGGCATGGGCTTGTCGCGCTGGTCTGCATCGGCGACACGCGCGAGGAATACGAAGCGGGACGCACCGGCGAGGCGCTGGCGCGCCAGACGCGGGCGGCGCTGTCGCGAATCGAAAAAGGCCGCGCGAGCCAAGTGGTGATCGCCTATGAGCCGGTCTGGTCGATCGGCGAGGGCGGCACGCCGGCCAATCCCGCCTTCGCCGACCGCCAGCACGCGCTGATCAAGAACGAGGCGCTTCGTCTATGCGGCGCTGCGCTTGACGTCATCTATGGCGGCAGCGTCAGCTTGGGGAATTGCCGGGCGCTCGCCGCCCAGCCGAATATTGACGGCCTTTTCATCGGCCGCGCCGCATGGCGCGCCGAAGGCTATATCGAGATCGTTCGCGCGGTGACCGAGCATCTCGCCGAAAAGTAAAGGCTGGTCCGCTTATCACCCAAGCTGCGCCTGGAGCGCGAAGCGGCGGTACATCCGGTGCTGCATCTGGTCGAGCACCACCGCGGCGATGATGACAAGGCCCTTGATCACCATCTGCCAGAACGAGCTGACGCCGAGCATGACGAGGCCGTCGGAGAGCACGCCGATGACGAAGGCGCCGACCAAAGTCCCGACGATCGTGCCGCGCCCTCCGGAAAGCGACGTTCCCCCCAATACGGCGGCGGCGATTGCGTTGAGCTCGAACGTCTCGCCGGAAGCGGGATGGGCCGCAACCAGTTCAGACGCGATGATGAGGCCAGCGGAAGCGGCGCAGAAGCCGGAGATCATATAGGCCGCGACTTTGACGAGATTGACCCGCACGCCGGACAAGGCTGCGGCGCGCTCGTTGCCGCCGACCGCATAGACATGCCGGCCGAATGGCGTTCGCGCCGCGACATAAGCGGCGACCAGCGCAAAGACGGCCAGCGCGACGATCGAGACCGGAATCCCCGCCAAGGTCCCCGAGCCGAGAAAGGGGAAGCCGGTATTGTCGAAGCGCGGATCGCCGACCAGGTTCGAAAAGGTCGCGCCGTCGGAAATGAGCAGCGCAGCGCCGCGCGCGATGTAGAGCGTTCCGAGGGTCGCGATGAACGGCGCGACGTTGAGCTGCGTAATCAGCAGGCCGTTGATCAGGCCGATGGCGGCGCCGGCGGCGAGGGTGAGCAGGATCGTCTCAACGACATTTGAGAAGATCGTCACATTGAAGACATTTACGGGAATCCCGCGCGTCAGCAGCGCGCCGGCGATCATGCCGGAGACGCCGACGATCGAACCGACCGAGAGATCGATGCCCGCCGTCAGAATGACGAATGTCATGCCGATAGCGAGGATCGCATTGATCGCGACATGCTTGGCGACGATCACCAGCGTCGGCAGGTCGAGGAAATTCGGCGTGGTGACGCTGAAGAATACGAAAACGACGATCAGCGCGATGAAGGTGCGAAAACTCATCAGCAGCAGGGCTAAAGGCCGCTTCTGCTTGGCGGGGTTCGCCTTGTTCGCCGGCAAGGCTTCGCTCGTCATCACGCCTGTCCTTCCATCGCTTCGCTTGCCGCCAGGGCGGCGGTCGAGGCTTCGATCAGCGCGCTCTCGCTCGCCTCGGCCCGGGAGAATTGGCCGGTGATCTGTCCCCGCGACATCGCGACGATCCGATCGGCATAGCCGAGCGCCTCCTTAAGGTCCGAGGTCGAAAAAATGATCCCGAGCCCGTCATCAGCGAGTCCTCGCATGACCCGAAAGATTTCGGCCTTGGCCCCGACATCGACGCCGCGCGTCGGCTCGTCGAGAAGAATGACCGAAGGCCCGGTCATCAGGCCCTTGCCGATCACCACTTTCTGCTGATTGCCGCCGCTCAGCGCGGTCACCTCGATTTCCGGCGCCGAGACTTTGATCGTCATCCGCCGGATCATGTCGCGGCTGGCGGAATCCTCGCGCGTCCGATTGAGCGTGAAAAAGCGCGTGAAGCGGCGCAAGCTGGCGAGAGTCAAATTGGCGCGAACCGAAAGGGTTTGGACCAGGCCGTCGCGCTGCCGGTCCTCCGGCACGAGCACCAGGCCGCGACCAATGCGGCGGGCGACCGACGCGCCGGCGAGATTGACGCCGCCGACGATCACCTCGCCCCGCGCCTGGGCGTGCAGGCCCATTAAACATTCGAAAAGCTCCGAGCGCCCGGCGCCAAGCAGGCCGTAAAGGCACACGATCTCGCCGGCTTCGACGGTGAGGCTGACATGATCGACCAGGAACCCGCCGGCGGCGCGCGGCAGCGAAAGATCGCGGATCGCCAGCACCTCTCGGCCGGAGCGCGTCGCGTGGCCTTGCGGGGCGAGCCCGGTCGGGCCGACCATCTTTTCGATCATCCAGTCGACCGAAATGTCCTTGACCAGGGCGTCGGCTTGTCGGCGCCCGTCGCGCAGCACCGTGACGAAGTCGCCGATGCGCATGATCTCTTCGAGCCGGTGCGAAATGTAGATGATGGCGACGCCATGCGCCTTGAGGTCGCGAATGACGCGGAAAAGAATCGCGACCTCGGCGGCGCTCAGCGCCGAGGTCGGCTCGTCCATGATCAGCACGTCGACATCGGCGGCCAGCGCCTTGGCGATCTCGACGATCTGCTGCTGGCCGATGCGCAAATCGTCGACGAGCCGGTTCGGATCGATCGGATGTTCGAGCCGCGCCAGCAAGGCGCGCGCTTTCTCGATCTGGCGGGCGCGATCGATGTCGAAGCCGAAACGCATCGGCGGATCGACCAGGCTGAGATTCTCGGCCACGCTCAAATTCGGACAGAGATTGAGCTCCTGATAGATGATGCCGATGCCGTGGCGCGCCGCGTCGCGCACCGATTGAAAAACGACCGGCTCGCCGCGCAGGAGCAACCGGCCGGCGCTTGGCTCGACGGCGCCGGCGAGGATTTTCATCAAAGTCGATTTGCCGGCGCCGTTCTCGCCGACCAGCACGTTGACCGCGCCGCGGCGGACTTCGAAATCGACCTCCTGCAGGGCGACCGTGCCCGGAAACACCTTGCCGACCCGCTCGGCCTTGAGGATCACTTCGCTGTCGAGGCGCGCCGGCGCGTTCACGTCTTTTGGCCTTTCGCCGTTTCGATGAGGACCGGGGTCGCGGTGATGTCGCCGCCGCTCCCGCTCAGCACCGCGGCGGCGTAAAACGTGACCGTCTTGCCGAGAGAATCCTTCGGGTCGAAAGCGGCTCTGACCTCCTTGACTGCGCGGTCGTTGAGCGCGCGCGAAACCTGCGCATACTGGATCTGGTTGACGAAATCGCCAAAGTGAATGAAAGGCAACGCGTCGCGCAAAGCCGTCCCGAAGACGACGGGACCGACCTGCAAATTGATCTTGAGCGGGCCGCTCTTCGTCGCGGTCTCGATGGTCACGATTCCGTGCCGCGAGGCGACATCGACCGCGACGACTTTCCCTTCGCCCTTGATCTCGTAGGTCCAGGGATTGCCCTCGCCCGCGCGCTGGCCGTAGGTCTTGCCGGCCTTGTCCGGATCTTCGGCGATGGCGGGGAGCAGCGTGTCGAGACCGACGGCCTTGCTCTTGAATTCCGGCAGAGCTTTCGAATCCCAGACCTTGTCGACATAGGCGGCCGCGTCGAACGCGTCCTCCGATTTCGCCCTGGCTTGCAGCAGGTCCTTGTTGGCGACGATCTTGCAGCCGCCGAGGGCGAGGCCGGCGAGGAGAATCAGGACGCTTCGTCGATCGATGGTCATCGAACTCTTTCCAGCGGCCGCGAAAGCCGGCGTCGCGAGCGGGAGAGGGCGCTGGCGGCGCCGGCCGAGCGGCGGCGTTCGGCGCCTGAAAGGCGCCGAGGCCGCTCTAAACCGACGTCACTTGGCGAGCGTGAAGTTGTTCAGCTTGCTCGCATTGGCTTTGGTGATCAACACGCAGTCGATCGATTGCTTCTCCGGCTTGCCGGTCGATCCTTTGACAAGATAGGTGTCCGCCTCGGTGACCGCGAGCTGGGCGATCTCGAAGGCCGGCTGGAGCACGGTCGCGGCGATCTTGCCCGCTTCGATCTGGTCGCGCACGTCGTTGGAGCCGTCAAAGCCGACGACGATCACGTCGCCGCGATGCGCGGCCTGCAGCGCCGCCGAGGCGCCCATCGCCATCGTATCGTTGCCCGAGATCACGCCTTTGATCTCCGGATGGGCCTGGAGCATGGATTCCATCTTCGAATAGGCTTCGGTCTGGCTCCAATTGGCGCTCTGCTTGGCGACCAGCTTCATGTCGGTGAACTGGTCGAGCACGTCGTGATAGCCTTTCGAGCGGATGCCGGCGTTGGTGTCGGATTCCTTGCCGACCAGTTCGGCGTAGGGGCCCTTCTCGCCCATCAGCTTGGCGAATTCCTGCGCCCCGAGGGTCGCGCCCTGGTAGTTGTTGGAGACGATCTGGGCGACGGCGATTCCGGTCTTGTTGATCTCGCGGTCGATCAGGAAGCTCGGAATGCCGGCGTTCTTCGCTTTCTGCACCGCTTCGATCGAGGCGTCGGCGCCGGCATTGTCGAGGATGATCGCCGCCGCCTTGCGGGCGATCGCGGTGTCGATCAATTGGTTCTGCTTGTTGGCGTCGTCATCATGGACGAGAACCAGAGTCTCGTAGCCAAGCTCCTTGGCCTTGGCCGCGGCGCCGTCCGCCTCCGTCGCGAAGAACGGATTATCATGCGACGGGGTGATGATCGCGATCAACTTGCCGTTGCCCGCGGCCATGGCGCTGACGCTGGTCAGCGTGGCGAGGCCGAAAGCCGCGGCGCTGAGAATTTTCAAGAAAGACATCTCGTTTCCTCCTGGTCGTACTCGATGGCCCGCCGATGGCGGCGCTGCTCCAACCCCTCGACGCGAGGGGAAGCTCTCATGTGTCCTTTGCCGGCATGCGTCCCGATTCCGGGCGCGCGCCGGCAATGGTTAGCTTGACCGCGTCGCGCCAGCCTTCGATGAGGCGGTCGCGTCCCGCCGCGTCTGCGCCGGGCGTGAAAACATCGGCTTCCCCGCTCAGGCGCGACAACGCCTGCTCTTCGCTCCACAAGCCCGCGCCGATTCCCGCCATGATCCCGGCGCCGATCGCGCTCAATTCGGCAAGCCGACTGCGCCGGACCGGTTTGTTCAGGATGTCGGCCTGCATTTGCATGAGAAAGTCGTTGCGCGACGCGCCGCCATCGGCCGATAGAGCCGAGAGCGCGCCGCCGCGATCGGCCTCCATCGCCGCGAAGACATCGCGAATTTGCAGAGCGATGGCTTCGAGCGCCGCGCGCGCCACATGCGCCGGCTTGGTCGACAGGGACATGCCCGCGATCAAGCCTCGCGCGCCGTCCCGCCAATGCGGCGCGCCGAGGCCGGCCAGGGCCGGCACGAAATAGACGCCGTCGCTGCTCGGGACCGCCTGCGCCAACTCGGTCAGCGCCGCTTCGTCCTTCATGCCGAGCAGCATCGCGGCGAAGCCTGCGGCCTGACCGGAGACGGAAATGTTGCCTTCGAGCGCATAGGCCACGGCGCCGCCCGCGCCCCAGGCGATCGTCGTCGAAAGGCCGTTGGCGGAAGCGGCCGGCCGCTCGATCAAGGTCATCAGCGAGGAGCCGGTGCCGTATGTCGCTTTCACCGCGCCCGGCTGGCGCACGCCATGTGCGTAAAGCGCGGCGTGGGAATCGCCGAGCATCGCCCGGACGGGTACGCCCGCCGGCAAAGCGCCTTGCGCGGCGGTGAAGCCGAAAAGGCTGTCAGACGGCGCGGCTTCGGGCATGATCGCGGTCGGCGCGTCGAAAAGGCGCCCGAGCTCTTCGTCCCAGCGCAGGCCGTTGATGTCGAAGAGCTGGGTGCGCGAGGCGTTGCTGAAATCCGTGGCGTGCCTCTTGCCGCCGGTCAGCTTGAAGAGAAGCCAGGAATCGATGGTGCCGGCGCAGAGACTTCCCTCTCTCGCTGCGGCGCGAGCGCCGGGAATATCGTCCAAGAGCCAGGCGATTTTCGCGGCGGGGAATAGCGGATCGAGACCGAGACCAGTCTTGTCCGCGACGGCCTTCTCCACATCGAGTCGCCGCAGCGCCGCCAGCCTTTCCGCCGAGCGCCGGCATTGCCAGATCACGCAAGGCCCGAGCGGCTCGCCCGTCTCCCGATCCCAGAGGAGTACGGATTCGCGCTGGTTGGAGACGCCGATCGCGGCAAGCTTAGCGCCCG
>DATGLU010000651.1:0-3189 GCA_035294045.1 Roseiarcus sp.
CGAAGCCGAGCGTCACGATCGCGAGATTAATGCCGCGCAGGCGGAGCGCCGGCAGGCCGATCGCGACCCCGAACGGCACCGCGGCCAGGCCGCCGACGAGAATCCACAAAGCGAGGCCGCCCGACGCTTGCGCGACATTGAGATAGCCGACCGTCCAGGCGCCGACGCCGGCGAAGGTCATCTGGCAAAGCGAGATCATGCCGGTGCGCCCGGCGACGACGCCAAGGCTCATCAGCGACACCGACGCGATCACCACCGAGGTCGCGAGGAAAACCCAGTAGCCCGGCAGGACGAACGCGACGAACGCGCCGATAAGAACCGAAAGCAGGAGGATGCGCGCGGCGGCGCGAAGGCTAGCGCGCATCGTCCCACCGGGCTCCGCGTTGCGACCAAAGCAGGACGGCGAGGATGACGAGGAAAGGCGCGCCGGCGCGATATTCGCTGAGCGCAGGAAACGCGCTGGTCAGGCTCTCGGCGACGCCCAAGGCCGCGCCGCCGATCAGCGCCGCCCAGAAGCTGTTGAAGAATCCGATCAGCGCCGCCGCCAGCGCCGGAACGACGAGCAGGCTCAGCGACATGAAGTCCGGCGCGCGCTGCGGCGCGACGATCATCAGCGCCAAAGTGGTCGCGGCGCCGGTCACCCCCCAAACGAAGAGCGACAGCCGGCGCACCGGAACGCCGATCAGTTCGGCCGCCATCGGCCGCTCCGATAGCGCGCGCAAATGCAGGCCGGCGCGCGTGCGGGCGAGAAAAAGATCGGCGGCGACGGTGAACAGAAGCGCAAGCGCTAGAGTGGCGATCGCCGCGTTCGTCACCTCGACGCCGGCGAGGCGGAAGGCCGCGCCTGGAACAAGATCGGGAAAGCTATGCGTGTGCTGGCCGCCGGTCAGCCGCAGGCCGATCGCGACAATGCCGACCAGCAACGCTACGGTGACCGCGGCCTTGGTCGAGGCGTTGGCGCCGGCGAACCAGCGCGTCATGACGAAGCCGATGGCGACGCCAAGCAGGGCGCCAAAGGCGAGTCCGGCGACCGCCGAGGGCAGCAGCGGCGCGCCGGCTTCGGTCAGCGTCACGAAAACGAAAGCGCCGGCCGCGCCGATCGCCGCGCCAGTGAAATTGACCACCGCGACGAGACGATAGGTGAAAACCGTGCAGACGCCGAGCAGCGCATAGGCGCCGGCGCCGGCCAATCCCGCCGCGGCCGCGGTCAGCAAATCATTCATCGCTCAAGCCATGAAAAGCGAGGCCGCGGCGGCGAGGCGGCGGCTTTCCGCCGCCCCGCCGCACTCTCACATTTTCGGCAGCTTGACCCAATTCGGGGTCTCCACGATCCAAGCGCCGTTTTCTAGCTTCATCACCTTGGTCGCCTGCATCGGCGCGTGCTTGTCGCCCGGGCCGAACACATAGGGCGTTCCGGACAGAGGCTGGGATATCGGCTTCATGGTCAGAAGGGCCTTGTTGAAGCTCTCGCGCGTCACCGGGCCGTCGATCGTCTTCACCACGTCGATGAACATTTCAGCGGCGAGATAGCCGCCTTGCGAAAAGGCGGTCAGCGGGCGCTTCGCCTTGTTCATCGTCTCGATCCAGTCCTTGTTCGCGGCCGAATTCGCCTCGGTATAAGGCTCCCATTCCGTGCCGGCATAGACCGGCTGCTTGCTGCTGGCGAGGGCCTTGGCGACCTCGGTCGTGTAGCCGGGCGCGAGGAACAGCCAATTGACGCCGGTGATCTTCTGCGCGTCGGCGGTCTTCACCCATTGCACGACGCCGGGCTCGACCGCGTTGGAGATCGTCGCATCGCATCCCGAGTCGCGCGCTTTGATCAGATAGGGCGTCAGGTCGCCCTGCAGCGGCAGCGTCAGGTCGATCAGGCCGATCTTCTTTCCGGTGATCTTCTCCCATTCGGCGATAGCGTTCTTATAGGCTTCCTGCGTGCCGCCGATAATAATGAAGAAGGCGCAGAATTTTTTCGACTTCAGCGTATCGACGGCGAAAAGCCCCATCGCCGTCGTCAGCGTATAGGGGCCGACATTGACCGGCGCGATATTCGGGGAAGAAAAGCAGGCCGGATCGACGCCGAGTCCCTGGATGGAGCGTACATCATTGCGCTTATAGGTCGCGCCGTTGACCGCGCAATCGAGCAGGCTGGCCGAGCCGACGAAGCCGACGACCTTCTTGTTATCGATAAGGTCGCGCGCGGCCTGGGCGGCGACTTGCGGATCGGCCTTGTCGTCCTCGATCGTATATTTGATTTTGCAGCCATTGATCCCGCCGGCCGCGTTGACCTGATCGAACACGGCCTGGGTGGCTTTCGGCACTTCGCTGAAATCGGCCGGGCCGGTAATCGTCGACACGGCCCCGAGCTCGATCTCGCCGTTCGGACAGGTCGGCCCGGCGGCCAAAGCCGCTCCGGGCAGGCCGAAAGCGCCTGCCATCGCAAGCGCCGCCAGGAATGTCAGTCTCATCTTGTCCTCCCTTGCTTGGTTCTCTCAGGCGGCAGCCGGCCGCTCGATGCGGCTTTGCTCGACCGCAGCGAATTTCGACAGAGTCTCTTCGATCACGCGGCGCGGAATGCCGCGCGTGATGAAGACGAGCCGCGTGCGCCGATCGCCGCTCGGCCATCGGGAAAGTTCGCGCGGCGGATGAAAGACATGCTGCACGCCATGAACGACGACCGGCGTTTCAGGCTTCTCGGCGATATGGACGAGCCCCTTGAAGCGCAGCAAATCCTCGCCTTTCATCGCGGCGAGATATTCGAGCCATTGCGAAAACGCCGCCCAGGACAGCGGCTTTGAAATGATAATCGAGAACGTTTGGATGCGCCCGTCATGGTTCGGTCCGTAGCGCAAGCCATGCGCCGGATCGCGACAGGCGGGATCGTCGCAGTCTACGCCATGCTGGCCGGCGCGCCGCGCCTCGCGTTCGACCGCCGCCGTCGCTTGGCGAAACCACGCCACCGTATCGGCCGACCGGGCATCAAGTTGCGACAGGCCGCCGAAAATCGCTTTGGGCGCGAGGTCGCCATGGCGACACGCCGTGATCGTCGCTGTGGGATTGATCCCGCTCAGCCGGGCGCGCAGACGCGCCAGCGATTGCGCGTCGGAAAGATCGGTCTTGGTGAGGAGCAGGCGGTCCGCGACGGCGGCTTGTTTGACGGCTTCCGGGTGGCGGGCGAGCGTATTCTCGCCATTC
>DATGLU010000652.1:0-4493 GCA_035294045.1 Roseiarcus sp.
CAGGCCGAAAGACGTCCTCGCGCGCCGCCTGCACGGAACGCTCGCCGCGGCCGCCGAGCGCGGGCCGCAGGATTTTTCCGAGCTTCTGCTCGCGCCGGGCGTCGGCGCGCGCACGGTGCGCGCGCTCGCCATGGTCGCGGAAGTCGTGCATGGCGCGCCCTATCGGTTCAGCGACCCGGCCCGGTTCTCGCTCGCCCATGGCGGCAAGGACCGCCATCCCTTCCCCGTGCCGCTCAACGTCTACGACCGGACGATCGCCGTGCTGAAATCCGCCGTGCAAAAAGCCAAGCTCGGCCGCGAGGAGGAGCTCGGCGCGCTGAAGCGGCTCGACGACCAGGCGCGGCTCATGGAGCGTAGCGCGACGGGGCCGAAGGTCGACGAGCACATCGCGCAAGAGCGGCGCGATTCTTACCTCTATGGCGGCCGCAGCGTCTTCGGATGGGAGAAAGCGCCGGAGCAGGCGAAGAGTCGAGGCGCGCTGTAGCCGCGGTCGCCGACCGCACAATCGGCCTGCCCTCACCCCAGCCCTCTCCCGCAAGCGGGAGAGGGGGCGCGCCGCGGTCTTCATGGGCGCCGAGCGCTCCCGCTGGCCGCCGGGAAACCCCTTCTCCCGCTTGCGGGAGAAGGTGGCGCGAAGCGCCGGATGAGGGTGAGCCGCCGCGATCCGCGCTAAGCCTAACCGCTCATCGCTTCCGGCTTCGCCCCGCCGGTAGCCCAATTGATCAGCTCGACCGTATGGACAATCGGCGCGGTCGCGCCGAGCGCAAGTTGCGTGATGCAGCCGACATTGCCGCTGGCGATCACGTCCGGCTTGAGGCGATGGATGTTCTTGAGCTTGCGCTCGCGCAGCCGCGCCGCGATCTCGGGCTGCAGGATATTGTACGTCCCGGCCGAGCCGCAGCAAATATGGCTCTCGGCCGGCTCGCGCACCGAAAAGCCCGCCTTGCGCAGCAGCGCCTTCGGCTGCTCGGTCACTTTTTGGCCGTGCTGCATCGAGCAGGCCGAGTGGTAGGCGACAGTCAGCTTTTCGGTCTCGACGAAAGCGAGGTCGAGCGTCGCCAGATATTCGGTCACGTCCTTGGCCAGCGCCGAAACCCGCGCCGCCTTCTCGGAATAAGCGGGGTCGTCGCGCAGCATGAAGCTGTAATCCTTCACCGTCGTGCCGCAGCCCGAGGCGGTGATCAGGATGGCGTCGAGGCCGCCGGCCTCGATCTCGCGCGTCCAGGCGTCGATATTGGCGCGCGCCTGCTGAAGCGCGCGCGCCTCCTGACCCAAATGATGGACCAACGAGCCGCAGCATCCTTCGCCCTCGGTGAGGACGACCTCAACGCCGAACCGCGTCAAAACCTCGATCGCCGCCGCATTGGTCTGAGGCGTCAGGACCGATTGCGCGCAGCCCGTTAGCAAGGCGACGCGCTGCTTCTTCGGGCCGTTCTGCGCCGCAAAGACTTGCGGTCCTGCCGCGCCGCATTTCGGCAATCGCCGCGGCGCCAAAGCGAGCATCGCCGCGAGCCTCGGGCCGAGCTTCGGCAGTTGGGCCAAAATCGGCGCGAACGGCCGGCCGGCTTTGGCGGCGCGCAAAGCGAGGCGCAGCAGGCGCGGCGACGGCAGGATCAACGCCAAGGCGGCGCGCAGCGCCCGGTCCGGCAACGGTCTTCGGTACGTCTCTTCGATATAGGCGCGGGCGTGGTCGACGAGATGGCCGTAATGCACGCCCGAGGGACATGTCGTCATGCAGGAGAGACAGGAGAGGCAGCGGTCGATATGCGTCGCCACCTCGGCCGAGGCCGGCTTCTTGTTCTCCAGCATGTCCTTGATGAGATAGATGCGGCCGCGCGGACTATCCAGCTCGTCGCCGAGCAGCAGGTAGGTCGGGCAGGTCGCGGTGCAGAAGCCGCAATGGACGCAGGAGCGTAGGATTTTCTCCGACGCCCGCATATGCGGATCGGCGAGAAGCTCGGGCGGGAAATTGGTCTGCATGCCGCGTCAAATCCCGCGATACATCCGCTCGAAATTGAAAATCCCGTGCGGATCGAAGCTCGCCTTGATCTCCGCGGTAAGCTTCATCAGCGTCGGCGAGAGCGGCTCGAAAACATCGACGCTGTCGCGCAATTCGTCGGGCGCGCGAATCAGCGTCGCATGGCCGCCGAACGGCGCGAGCGCGGCGCGAATCGTCTCGGTGGCGGCGCGCGAGGCTTCGCTGGCGAGCCAAACGAGGCCGCCGCCCCAGTCGTAAAAATGCGCCAGAGCCACAGGGCCGACCGCAGCGGCGAATTCGGCGCCTTTGGACGGCGCAAGCGAGACGCGCCAAACTGCCCGCTCGCGCGGCTCGGCGAGAAACTCGACATCGCGGACGCCGCGCCACAAGCGGCGCGATTCCTCCTCGACCAGAGCGTGCTTGGCGCCGAACGGCGCGAGCAGCTTGATCAATTCGCCAACGCGGTGCTCGACCGAGCCGGCAAAGCCTTCGACCCGGAAAAACGTACGGGAGAATTCGCGGCCCATGCCGGCGGTGAGATGAGCCGCGCCGCTGACGCCATAGGGCGAACCGAGCGCGGCCGTCATCGCCGCAATCGCGCTCTTGTCGCCGAGGCGGCGAATGACGACGGTCGCCTCGCGCTCCGGCTTGGGCAAGAGCTTGAACGTCGCCTCGGTGACGAGGCCGAGCGTTCCATGCGCGCCGCAGATCAGCTTGACGAGATCGAGGCCGGTGACGTTCTTCATCACCCGGCCGCCGCTCTTGATCGCCTCGCCGCGGCCATTGACGAGCCGCACGCCGATCAAGCTGTCACGCGCCGCGCCGGCGCTGATGCGGCGCGGGCCGGAGACATTCCCCGCGACAATGCCGCCGATCGTCGGCTCGCCGCCCATCGCATAGAGCGGCCGATGATCCATCGGCTCGAAAGGCAACATCTGGCCGCGTTCGGCGAGCAGCGTCTCTACTTCGGCGACGGGCGTTCCGGCGCGCAGCGCGATCACCATCTCGGCGGGCTCGTAGAAGACGACGCCGCTCAGCCGCGCCGTCGAGAGATTGGCGTCGCGCCGGCTCGGCCGGCCGAGGCCGGCCCGCGCGCCGCCGCCGATAATCGCGAGCTTCTGCGCTCGCGCCGCCGCCTCGCGCGCGAGCGCCGCCGCCTCCTCCTCGCTCGCCGGCGCGAAAATAGCCTCGGTCGCCAAGGTCACGCCGCGATCCTTCCCGCCAAGGGAAAGACCTTGGCCGGATTGAGCCGCCAGTCGGGATCGAACACGGCGCGCACGTGCATCTGCTGGGCGAGATCGGCGGCGGTGAATTGATGACCCATCAAATCGCGCTTCTCGATGCCGACGCCATGCTCGCCGGTGAGGCAGCCGCCGAGATCGACGCACATTTTCAGAATGTCCTCGCCCGCCGCTTCCGCCTTTGCCTGCTCCTCAGGATCGTTGACGTTGTAGAGGATCAACGGATGCATGTTGCCGTCGCCGGCATGGAAGACATTGGCGACGCGCAAGCCGTACGAGGCGACGATCTCGCCGGTGCGCCGCAGCGCTTCCGGCAGGCGGCTCGTCGGCACGGTGCCGTCCATGCAGATATAGTCGGCGATGCGGCCGGTCGCGCCGAAGGCCGATTTGCGGCCCTTCCAGATTTGCGCCGCCTCCATCGCCGACATGCATTCGCGCACCGCCTTCACGCCGTGCTGCTGGGCGATGGCGAGGATTTTCGCCAGCTCCGCGTCGATCTCCTTGGCCGAGCCCTCGACCTCGATGATCAGCATCGCCTCGACATCCAGCGGATAGCCGGCATGGGCGAAAGCCTCGCAGATTTCGATCGCCAGCTTGTCCATATATTCCATCGCCACCGGCAAAATCCCGGCGCCGATGATCGCGGCGACGCAAGCGCCGGCGGCCTCGGCGGAATCGAAGCCGAACAGGACGGGCCGCGCGCCCTCGGCCGTCGGCAGCAGGCGCACCGTCGCCTCGGCGATAATTCCGAGCTGGCCCTCCGAGCCGGTCATCAGGCCCATCAGATCGAGGCCGGCGGAATCGAGTTGCGCGCCGCCGAGCTCGACGATCTCGCCGTCGAGCAGGACAACTTTGAGACCGAGGAGATTGTTGGTCGTGACGCCGTATTTGAGGCAATGCGCCCCGCCGGAATTCATGCCGATATTGCCGCCGATCGTGCAGGCGAGCTGCGAGGACGGATCGGGCGCGTAGAAGAAACCATCCGCCGCGACGGCGTCGGAAATCGCCAGATTGGTGACGCCGGCCTCGACGCGGGCATAGCGGTCGGCGAGGTTGATTTCGAGGATGCGGTTCATCTTCGAAAGGCCGATGACGATCGCGTCCTCCTGCGGGATGGCCCCGCCGGAAAGCGACGTCCCGGCGCCGCGCGGGACGGCGTTGACGCCGGCGCGCCGGCAGAATTTGAGGATCGCGGCGATCTCGTCGATCGAGCTCGGCAGCGCCACGGCGAGCGGCAGCTTGCGATAGGCGGTGAGCGCGTCCGTCTCGAAGGC
>DATGLU010000653.1:0-4567 GCA_035294045.1 Roseiarcus sp.
CGCACCGATGTCGTGGTCTTGGCCTGCACGCACTATCCTCTGCTTGCCGAGCGCTTCGCCCGCCTTGCGCCTTGGCCGGTCGACTATATCGACCCGGCGCCGGCGATCGCGCGCCGCGTCGACCAATTACTCGGGCCGCCCAAGGCGCCGCAGAAGCGCGCCAATGGCCTCGCGCCGGCGATTTTCACCAGCGGCGCAGAGCCGAGCCCGGCGCTCGCCGAGGCGCTGAAACGGTTCTCGCTTGAGGTACGAATGATGGCGGATCTGTAGCCGCGGTCGCTGACCGCGCCCGCAACGCCGCGTCCTTGACCGCGGCTACAGCGGCGGCTTGACGCGCCTCGCCTGAACGGCGATTCATCCGGGACGCCAGGGAACGGCGGGCCGCGCCCTGAGTTGGATACCGAGAGGACGCCTTCTTGCGCACCACAACCGGCCAGCCGATCCGCCTTGCCGACTATCGACCGCCGGACTACCTAATCGACGAGGTGGAGCTCGACATCGCGCTCGACCGGCGCGCCGCGCGCGTCGTTTCGACCTTGAAGTTGCGGCCAAATCCGGCGGGAAGGGCCAATGTCGCGCTCGATCTTGACGGCGACGAGTTGCGGCTCATCTCGATCTCTCTCGACGGCGCGCCGCTCGACGCGGGCGCTTTCGAGGCGACGCCCGACAAGCTCACCCTGTCCAATCCGCCGCGCCGCCCGTTCACGCTGCGCATCGAAACCGAGCTCGACCCTTCCGCCAACACCAAGCTGATGGGCCTCTATCGCTCAGGCGCCGCCTATTGCACCCAGTGCGAGGCCGAAGGGTTCAGGCGCATCAGCTACTTCCTCGATCGTCCGGATGTTCTTCCCACCTATGTGACGCGGCTCGAAGCCGACAAGCAGGAAGCGCCGGTCCTGCTCGCCAATGGCGATCTCGAAGCGGCCGGCGAGGCGGCCGGCGGCCGCCACTATGCGATCTGGCGCGATCCGCACAAGAAGCCTTGCTACCTCTTCGCTTTGGTCGCCGGCAATCTTGCCCATATCGAAGATCGTTTCGTCACGCGCTCCGGACGCGAGGTCAAGCTCGCCATCTATGTCGAGCACGGCAAGGAGGATCGCGCCACTTACGCCATGGATTCCTTGAAACGCGCCATGGCGTGGGACGAGCGGGTCTATGGCCGCGAATACGATCTCAGCGTCTTCAACATCGTCGCCGTCTCGGACTTCAATATGGGCGCGATGGAGAATAAAGGCCTTAACGTCTTCAACGACAAATACGTCCTGGCGCTCCCGGAAACGGCCACGGACGATGACTACGCCGGCGTCGAAGGGGTGATCGCGCACGAATATTTCCACAACTGGACCGGCAACCGCATCACGTGCCGCGATTGGTTCCAGCTATGCCTCAAGGAAGGCCTGACGGTTTTCCGCGATCAGGATTTTTCCGCCGACCAGCGCTCGGCCCCGGTCAAGCGCATCGCCGACGTGCGCGGCCTGCGCGCCGCGCAATTTCCCGAAGACGCCGGGCCGCTGGCGCACAATGTGCGGCCGGAAGTCTATCACGAGATCAACAATTTCTACACGGCGACGGTGTACCAGAAAGGCGCCGAAGTCATCCGCATGCTGAAACTGCTGATCGGCGCCGACGCGTTCCGCCGCGGGATGGACCTCTACTTCGAGCGCTGCGACGGGACCGCGGCGACGGTCGAAGATTTCTTGCAATGCTTCGCCGACGCTTCGGGGCGCGATCTGCGCGAATTCAAGCGCTGGTACAGCCAGGCCGGCACGCCGCTCCTCACCGCCCGCGGCGCCTATGACGCCGCGGCGCGAACCTTTACGCTCGACCTCACCCAGGCGACGCCGCCGACGCGCGAACAGGCGGTCAAGGCGCCGGTGGTGATCCCGATCGCGCTTGGCTTGGTCGCGCCGACCGGCGAGGAGATCGCGCTTTCGAGCGCCGACGCGACGGCGAGCGAGACCGCGCGCGGCGTCTTCGAGCTTAACACGGCGTCGCGGCGGATCGTCTTCAAGGATGTGCCGGCGCGGCCGGCTCTTTCCTTGTTGCGCGGCTTCTCCGCGCCGGTGCGGATCGACGACGATCTGACCGAGAGCGATCTCTTGACCCTGTCTCGGCACGACCGCGACAGCTTCAACCGCTGGCAGGCGGTGCAGAGCCTCGCCACCCGCGTCCTGCTTCGGGCGGTCGAGGCGATCCGCGCCGGCCGCCCGGCCGAGGTCGAGGCCGGCTTTTCCGCCGCCTATGGCGGCGTGCTCGCCGACGCGCTCGACGGCAAGCTCGATTTCGCTTTCGCCGCCTTGACTGCGACCTTGCCGAGCGAAGCCGATCTCGCCCGCGAAATGGCGAAGAACGTCGATCCTGACGCGATATTCGCCGCCCGCGAATTTTTGCGCGCCAGTCTGGGGCGCGGCCACGCCAGCGCCCTGGCGCAAATCTACGACAAGCTCTTCGACGCTGGGCCGTTCAGTCCGGACGCAAGCAGCGCTGGCCGGCGCGCCTTGCGCAACCTGGCGCTCGCCATGCTGACGGCGGGACGCGAGCCGGGCTGCGTCGAGCGCGCACAGCGCCAATTCGCAGAAGCCAACAATATGACCGAGCGCTTCGCCGCGCTCGCCGCGCTCGCCACCATCCCGGGCGAGGCGCGCGAGCATGCGCTCGAATCCTTCTGGCGCGCCCATGCCGACGACGCGCTGATTCTCGACAAGTGGTTCGCCCTGCAGGCGCATATTCCCGAGCGCGAGACGCTCGATCGCGTGCGCCGGCTGATGGCTCATCATTCCTTCTCGCTGAGCAATCCCAACCGGGTGCGCGCGCTGATCGGCGGCTTCGCCGCCAATCAGACCCAGTTCAACCGCGCCGACGGCCTTGGCTACGAACTCTTGGCCGAGGTCGTGTTGAAGCTCGATCCGAGCAACCCGCAAATTGCCGCCAGGCTCTTGTCCGCCTTGCGCTCCTGGCGCTCCTTCGAGCCCAAGCGGCAGGAGAAAGCCGAGGCGACGCTGCGGCGCATCGCGGCGCAGGCCGGGCTCTCGGCGGATTTGAGCGACATCGTCACGCGCAGCTTGAGCTGAGCCGGCGCGCCGCCCCTCAAGTACCTGGCACTGGATCGCTCGGCCGCAATCGTTAACGGCGGGCGTCACGTACCCTTTCGAACCAGCCGGCGGCGACTCGCATAGCGGGTTTTTGCGGCGCCCGCGCAACTGCCGCGCGCGGCTTTGGGCGGCGGAGTTTAAAAATTCCGTCAACCTTCCATTAATCTCTGGACAACGAGTCGCATCGGGATTCTTATGAGAGTGATTCGGGGTGATGCGGCACATTTCGCCGAATCATAAGTCGTAGCGACGACGAGGGGGCCACGATGGCGCGTGCAAACGCCGCCAATGGGGATATGCGCGCGGCTGGCTGGCGGAATTTCGCTACAGCGACCGCGCACTCGCTTCGCTTTCGCTCACCGCTTCAGGTTAAGCTCTGGCTTCTCTATGTTGCGCCGGCTTTGGCGGCGCTGGTCTTCGCCGCCGCGACCCTGACGATCGCCGCGCAGATGCGCCTCGAGCGCGAGCGCGCGCTTCGCGCCGCCGAGCACGAAGTGGCCCTGCGCGCCTCCTTGCTCGCTTTCCGCCTGAACGAGGCGCTCGCCGCCAATCCTACCGGCGCGCCGGCGGACCTGCTTCGCGTCGCGCTGGGCGGCGATGAAGCCTTGCGCGAAGGCGACGCGCTGATCGCCGGCGCTGACGGCGTCTTGTCGGCGAGCGAGCCGCCGGCGGCCGCGGCTAATCTCGCCGCCGTGCTCGGGCCGGGCCCGCTGACGATTTTCGGCGAGAAGGCCGGCGTCTTGCGGATCGTCACCGCCGGCGGGGCGGACGCCTTTGCAACGGTACGGTCGCTGCGCCCGCCCTTGGCCCAGCTCGCCTACATCATGCGCGCCGAAGGCCTGCTCGCCTCTTGGCGCGCCTCCGCGATCCGCGCCGCTCTGCTGCTGACGGCGGCGGCGCTGCTTCTCGCCGCATGTTTCGCCGTCCCTTATCGGCAGGCGGCGCGGGCGCGGCGGATCGAGACTTTGGCGCGCAGCGCGCGCAACCGGGTCGATTCGGCGCTCAACCGCGGCCGTTGCGGCCTCTGGGACTGGGATTTGTCGCGCGGCAAGATTCAATGGTCGCGCTCGATGTACGAATTGCTCGGCCTCCCGCCGTCGCACGATCTTCTGTCGATCGGCGACGTGCAGGCGATGGTTCATCCCGAGGACGGCGATCTTTCGGCCATCGCGCAAGGCGTGATCGACGGCGAGCAGCCGACCGTCGATCACGAATTTCGCCTGCGTAACGCGTCCGGCGACTGGGTCTGGCTGCGCGCTCGCGCCGAGCTGGTCAGCGATTCTTCAAGCGGGCGCCATCTCGTCGGCGTCGCGCTCGACGTGACCGAGCAGAAGGCGCTGGCGGAGATCAGCGCCACGGCCGACCAGAGATTGCGCGAGGCCATCGAGGCGATATCCGAAGCCTTCGTGTTGTGGGATTCTTCAAACCATCTGGTCCTCTGCAATTCGAAATTCCAGCGCCTCTACAATCTGCCG
>DATGLU010000654.1:0-4010 GCA_035294045.1 Roseiarcus sp.
TTTGGGCGCAGCCGGCGTCGTCTGCTCGGCAGCGAAGGAGGGGAGGGTCGCGGTCAGAATTACGCTCGCGACGGCAGCGGTCAGTTTGAGCCTCATGGTCCGTTCTCAAATACGCGCAGGTAAGTCCCCACTGCCCGGCCAATACGACGGATTAATGTTCGAATTCCGGCGTTAAGCGGCTTCGGCGCATCGTTTGCTCGAGGTTGTCGCAGCTACTCGCCATGGCTCTCCAACACCGCCCGGCAGCGTTTCGTAAGCCTGGATCGATGCTCTTGGAGGCATTGGAGGAAGGCCTTGGAGTCAGCGTCGGGCCTCAGCTTGTAGCAGAACCGGCGGACATCGGCACGACAGGCGGCGCGCTCTTCCGGCGTACCCGATTGCGCGAGGGCGACCGTCGGCAAGGTCAGCAGAAGGCCGGATATCAGGATCGTGCGGAGCGCCATGACTTTCTTCTCCTTCGCTACGAGCGGCCGCGTCAGTCGAGTGGGGTAGAGGTCGTTCGCTCGCGCGGCTTGCCCATCAGGATCGGCTGGAAGAGCACTGCCGCAGCCAAGGTGCAGGCCAGCGACAGCGCGAGCAGCTTGCCCATGCTCGATGTGCCGGGATGGCTCGAAAACCACAGGCTGCCGAAGGCGGTGGCCGTGGTCAGCGCGCTGTAAATAACCGCGCGCGTCAAGCTGGTCTGGAGAAGGTGGGTCGTCCCTTCGCGCCAGGCCATGATGTAGTAGATTTTGAACGCCACGCCGACGCCGAGCAGCAGCGGCAAGGCGATGATGTTGGCGAAGTTGAAGGGCATGCCGATCAACACCATGAGCTCGAGTGTCACGACGCCGGCCAGCGCCAAGGGGATCAAGGTCAGCAAAACGTCGCGGATCCGCCGCAGCACCAGCCAGAGCAACACCGCGATCGAAGCAAAGGCCCAAATGCCCGCTTCGATGAAGGCGTGAACGATCGTGTCGCCGGCCTTGAGAATGGCGATCACCCCTTCGGTCGCGTTCGGCGCGATGGCCAGCACGGCGTCGGCGAAACGGCGCATCGCTCGCATATCGTTTGGATTGGCCTTGGGCGAGATCGAGATGCGAGCCTGGCCGTCGGGGGTGATCCAGCTCTGAACCAGGCCTTCGGGCAGCGATTGGCGGGTTATCGCCTGGGCTTGCAGCGCCTGCTGGAGGCTCGTCAAGGCGACATTGAGCGGCCAGATGAACGCCTGCTCGGCGTTGCCGCGAAGCGCCTGATCGCCATGCGCGAGCTTCGAGAGGTCAGCCGCGAGGCGCCGGGCGGCGTCGGCGCCTGGCCCTTTTTGCTCGCCGGCGGCTTCGTTCAGCCGGTCCGCTCCTTCGTTCAGCGCGTCGATATTGGCCGCGTCAGTCGGCGGCGCCTCGGCATTTTTCGAATCGAAGGCCGGGGCGAGCTTGGCCGCGGCGTTCTGAATGAGCGGAATTTTCTGCTCCTGATCGGCCGGAATGAAATTCGCGAGCGTCATAACGCGCGAGACTTCCGGCAGTTTCGCCAAGCGCGGCGCCAGCGCCTCGGCTTGGTCGAGGGAAGGCGCGAGCGCCTCGATCGCATTGGTCCCCGTCGCCGGGTCGCGACTGAGCTCGCGGTAGGTCGCCACCGCCTCGCTATTCGGGTTTTGCAGGTCGATCGGATTGAAATCGAATTTCAGCCAATAGAGGAGCGGCAGCCCGCAGACGACCACGATCGCCGTGCCCACAATGATCGGAATTCTGCGCCGCGCCAGATACTCGTCCACCGGCGCAAGCGCGGCGTAGCCGAGCGGCTCGGGCTCGCCGGGCGGGTTGAAGAGAACGATCAGGGCGGGGAGGAAAGTGATGCTGGTGGCGAAGGCGATCAGCATTCCGGCCCCGGCGATCATGCCGAGCTCGGAGACGCCGCGATAATCGGTCGGCAAAAAGGAGAAGAAGCCCGCCGCGGTGGCGAAAGAGGCGAGGGTTAGCGGCGCCGCGACATGCGCGCCGGCGCTCAAAATCGCGGGCTTTAAATCTTTGACCCGGTGGCGCTCGGCGCGGTAGCGGACGCTGAACTGGATGGCGAAATCGACGCCGATGCCGACAAAGAGAACGGCGAAATAAACCGAGATCAGGTTGAAGGCGCCGACCATGAAAAGGCCGAGCGCGGCGGTCAGCGACAGCCCGACGACGATGTTGAGGCAGAGCGCGATGATCAGCCGCCCCGAGCGCAAGGCCAGCCACAGGATGAAGACGACGATGGCGACGGTGATCAGCCCGTTGCGGAGCGCGTTTTCCTTGATCGTGCCGAACTGCTCGTCATTCATCACCACCGGACCGGTGAGTCCGACGCTCGCCTGATATTTGGGCGCGACCTCCGCGACGATCCGATGAATGGCCTCGATCGCCTCATGGCCGGGCTGGATGGCGCTGAAATTGAGCTTGGGCCGCACTTCAATAAAGCCGCGCAACTCGTTCGGCGCAGCGGGTCTTCCCTGGACCAGAACGCGCCAGGAAAAGCTCGCCGGCTGGCCGGCGAGAACCTTGTCCAGCGTGTCCGAGACAAGGTTGAGCGGACGGGCGAAGTCGGCCAATTTGAGACGATTGTTGTTCAGGCCGAGGAGAGCGTCTTCAAGTCCCGCGATCAGACCGCGCAGGCTGCGGTCGCTCGCCAAGTCCTGGATCAGCGGCTCGCCTTCGGCCAACCCGTCGAGATTGCGCTTCAACTGATCGACGGGCAGGAAGAGCAGCCCGTTGCGCGCGAAGAACGCCTCGCCGCCAATGTTCTCGACCGATTCGAATTCCGTCTTGTTCTTGGCGAGGGCTTGCGTCAGGGCCGTTGTCGCGGCGCCGGCAAGTTCCGGCGTCGGCGCCTGGACGACGACCTCGACCAATTCAAAACGCCGGAAGGCCTGCTCGAACGCCAGCTCGGATTTGCGCCAGGCGAGATTGCTCGGCAGAAGCGCATTGATGTCCGAATTGATCCGGAAATGCCCCGCCGAGTAGAAGCCGGCGGCGATTGTCGCCAAAATGCCGAGGACGATGACGGTCCGAGCGTGGTTGGCGCAAAAGCCGACAATGGAATGAACGACGCGCGTGAGCATGCTTTGCCGAGAGGTATTCTGGCGCGCCCCTGACTTGAAGAAGAAATGGCGGCGCCTGACGGGCGCGCCAAAACGACGGCGAACGCGCGGCGGGAAGTCTTTAGGTTACTGCGCCAAAGACGAGCTCTTGGACTGAGCCGGTTTGGCGCCGCCAGCCTTATTTTTTTCCTGGATTTCGGCCAGCATCCGCTCGACATGGCGCGAGAACACGTATTGCGCCGGACGCTGCCCGGAGAGCGGAATTTCCGGCGCCATGGGTCCTTTTGTGCGCACGCCGCGGAGGGCGGTCAGCATGGCCGAGAGCGGGTTGCTCGCGGCCGCGTGCGCCGCCGTCGGCTCATAGCCGCAATGGGCCATGCAGTTGGCGCATTTTTCATAGCGCCCCGTGCCGTAGGAATCCCAGTCGGTCGTCTCCATCAGCTCCTTGAAGGAGCGGGCGTAGCCTTCGCCGAGCAGGTAGCACGGCTTCTGCCAGCCGAAAATGTTGCGCGTCGGCATGCCCCAGGGCGTGCAGAGAAATTCGCGGTTGCCGGCAAGGAAATCCAGGAAAAGGCTGGAATGCATGAAGCGCCATTTCTTGCCTTTGCCCAGGGCGAAAACCTTACGGAACAGCTCCTTGGTCTTGCGGCGATTGAGAAAATGCTGCTGATCGGGCGCGCGCTCATAGGCGTAGCCCGGCGAAATCGAGACGCCGACGCCGAGCTCGGCCGTCAAATCGAGGTAAGCCGCGATCTCCTCCGCTGTGTGTCCGTCAAAAATCGTTGCGTTGACGTTGACGGCGAAGCCCTTCTCCTTGGCCTTCTTGATCGCGGCGACCGCCTTTTCAAAAACGCCCTCTTGCGCGACCGCGGCGTCGTGCCGCTCCTTCAAGCCGTCGAGATGGACGGAGAAGAAGAGATAGGGCGAAGGCTCGAACAGATGCAGCTTCTTCTCGAGC
>DATGLU010000655.1:0-3299 GCA_035294045.1 Roseiarcus sp.
CGAAGCCGACATAGGTCCAGCCGGCGCTTTCCGGCGTGACGCGATGGACGAGCCCGTCCGCCGATTGCCGCGGACGGAGCAGAAGTTTCGAGCTGGTCATGGCGCTTTGCTCCTAATCGAGGCTAAAAAGTTGCACGCATCGGGCTTACCCTCACCCCAACCCTCTCCGGCAAGCGGGAGAGGGGGCGCGCCGCGGCCTTTATTAGCCGACGATCCGGGCCGGGGCCGGTCGCCGACTGCGGTTACAATCCCTTCTCCCGCTTGCGGGACAAGGTGGCCCGACGGGCCGGATGAGGGTAAGCCGTGATGCTTGTCATTCTTGGCGTCGTCGACGATCGGACGGCCTCAAGTCCCATTGCATCCTTTCAGTCCCCCACGCGCTGGTCGGCCAGCGCTGCTTCGTATTTCTTGCGCGCCGCGACGACCGCCTCGCGTTTCGAGACTTCGGGCACCGCGACGTCCCACCAGAAACCGCCGGCGTCGGTGGCGGCCATCGGGTCGGTGTCGATGACGATAACTTGCGTCACCTTGGCCTCGCGCGCCTTGGCGAAAGCCGCTTCGAGCTCGCCCGTCGAGCGGACTTTCACCGCCTCGGCGCCGAGGCTGCGCGCATGGGCGACGAAATCCACGTCCGGCAACGTCTCGTGGCGGGCGTCGCGCAGGAGATTGTTGAACGATTCGCCGCCCGTGGCGCGCTGCAGCCGGTTGATACAGGCAAAGCCGCGATTGTCGTTGACGACGACAATGAGCTTGAGGCCGAGCATGACCGAGGAGGCAATCTCGGAATTCATCATCAGGTACGAGCCGTCGCCGAGCGCGACCACCACTTCGCGGTTCGGATGGGCGAGCTTGACGCCGAGCCCGCCGGCGATCTCGTAGCCCATGCAGGAATAACCGTATTCGACATGATAGCCGAGCGGCGCGCCTGCGCGCCAAAGCTTGTGCAATTCGCCGGGCAGGCCGCCGGCGGCGCAAACGACGATATCGGACGGCTTGGCGCCGCGCATCAACGCGCCGAGCACTTGCGCGTCGGACGGGATCTCCGCGTTGGTCGGCGCGGTGTAGCGCGCCGCGGCCTTGGTCCACTCCGCCTTCGCCTTCGCCGCGCCGGCCGTCCAGGCCTCCGGCGCCTTCCAATCGCCAAGCGACGCGCCGAGCGCGCCGATCCCGGCTCGGGCGTCGGCGACCAGCGGCAGGGCGCGATGCTTGCCGGCGTCGAAGACTTGCACATTCAAGCCGATGAAGCGGCGCGCGGGATTCTTGAACAGAGCCCAGGAGCCGGTGACGAAATCGGCGAGGCGGGCGCCGACGGCGAGGATGACGTCCGCCTCCTCGGCATATTGATTGGCGGCGCTCGTGCCGGTCACGCCCACCGCGCCCAGCGATAGGGGATGATCGACCGGTACGGCCGACTTGCCGGCTTGCGTCTCGGCGATCGGCAGGCCGCGCCTCTCGCAAAAGGCGATGAGCTCCTTCTCCGCGCCGGAATAGAGCACGCCGCCGCCGGCGATGACCAGCGGCTTCTTGGCGCCGCGCAGCAGCGCGGCGGCTTCGCGCAATTCGTGCGAGTCCGGCCCTTGCCGGCGCTGGCGGTGCATGCGCTCTTCGAAGAAGGTCTCGGGATAGTCGTAGGCTTCGGTCTGCACGTCCTGGCAGAAGGCGAGCGTGACCGGCCCGCATTCCGCCGGATCGGTCAGGACCGCGACCGCGCGGGTCAGCGCCGGAACGATCTGCTCGGGCCGCGCGATGCGGTCGAAATAGCGCGACACCGGACGGAAGCAATCATTGGCGCTGACCGTGCCGTCGCCGAAATCCTCGATTTGCTGCAGCACCGGATCGGGCCGCCGGTTGGCGAACACGTCGCCGGGCAGGAACAGGACCGGCAAGCGGTTGACATGCGCGACCGCCGCGGCGGTGACCATGTTGGTCGCACCCGGGCCGATCGAGCTGGTGCAGGCCATGATCCGGCGCCGGCGCATCGCCTTGGCGTAGGCGACAGCAGAAAGCCCCATCGCCTGCTCGTTATGCGCGCGGTAAGTCGGCAGCGCGTCTTGGACGGCCTGCAGAGCCTCGCCCATCCCGGCGACGTTGCCATGGCCGAAAATCGCAAAGACGCCGGCGAAGAGCCGGACCTTTTCGCCGTCGACCTCGGTCATCTGCTGGCTAAGGAAGCGTACGGTCGCTTGCGCGGCGGTGAGACGGACGGTTTTCATCGGCGCCTACTCCGTTGCTTTTCACGCGTCACATTGAAGGCTGCGGGCGAAGCGCCCGCAAGGCGGGCGGCAGCATCGCGTCGATCCAAGCGCTGATTTTCTCGCGCTTTCGCTGATAGAATAGGCCGGCGAAAATCACGCCGAGGCCGATCAGGGATACGACGAAGGAGAACGCGAGTACGTCCTTGAAGACGTGGAAGGCGAGGTAGCCGAGATAGCCGGCGACGCCGAAAGTTCCGAGCACGGCGTAAATGCGGCGATTGAGAAAGATCGCGAAACCGATCAACGCGACGTTCAGCGCGCAATACACTGCCTTGCCGATTTCCGCCGCCTCGTCGGAGGCGCTGATCGCGCCCCAAAACGCGAGCGCGCCGAAAAGATGCAGCCAGAAGCCAAAATCGCTGGCGGCAGGCCGCTTCAGGTCAAGCGCCCAGGCGAGGAGGATCATCGCGATGCCGAAATAGAGCGAAATGTGGCGCCGCAACTCCCAGTCGGAAAGCCAATCTTTCGGCGCGTAGAGCCTGACGAGCAGCGCCGCAAGATCCATCGACATGAACCAGAGCGCGATCGCCGCGACCATCACGATGAACGGGAAAGGGAAGAAGCGCAGAGCGACGAGAGCGGCGACGACGGTTGCGGCCTCCATATAGACCCAGCTCGCATTGATCAGCGGAAAGAAGCTTTGATAATCCTTCGGCTTGTCCGCCGCCCAGAGATCGAGCGCGTCCTGAACGCCATAGACCGCCAACGGCGTCATCGCGACGGCGATGGCGATCGAGAGCCCGGCAGGCGTGCGCAGATCGGGCTTTCGCCAGAGATAGGCGCCGAGCGCGCCGAATCCGGCGGCGTAGACGAGCGCGGTCGCGGTCAGCGCGTAGCCGCCCAGCGCGTTGAACGCGGCGTTGGAGAACAGGCCCATCGCCGACATGACCAGCAAGGCGCCGGCATAATAGAGGATATGGGTGACGTCGAATTTGCGCGGCGGCGCCGCGAGCGCCGGCGCGCTCTGCCGCGCGGCAAGGAACGCGGCGAGACGGTCGCGCGTCGCGGCGTCGATCACGCCGGCCGACAAGGCGGCGTCCAAGT
>DATGLU010000656.1:0-3185 GCA_035294045.1 Roseiarcus sp.
TCTCCGCGGCGAGACTCGCTACAGGGCGTTCTCATTCAAATGGTGACTATTGACAACCGAGCTTGTTGATCGTTGCTCACTATGCGTCCATGACGTACCAATATCAATTCGACCGATAGGGGGGACGTTGATGGCCCCACAAAAGGCAGAGCGCGCAGCCGAATTTGCACTCGCAGCGCTTCTTCGCGGCCTGGCCGAGTTCGCCCATCGCGCCATCTCCACTGGCACGCCCGCTCAGGCGCTCGAGCGCCTCGCAGGGAACGAGTTCGGCCGGGTTCTGTCAAAAGTGACTGGGAGTTCAGCCGTCGAGATTGCTCTGCGAAGCCTTGGGTCGCCTCAATCTGACAAGTCCTTGCTCGGTGTGGCATGGCGTGCCGCATCGGGAATCGAGCCGGGGAGAGCCGTACGTATTACACAGATGCGCTCGCCGCTTGCGGCAGTATTCCAATTCAAGGACTCAAACGCGGTTCTTCCACTGAAGAGGCTCGCCCTGGACGAGAGCGTTATTCCAGCCACTCCCGCGACGTCGGACGGCGCTCTGCGGGATCTGTTCAAGGAATTTGCCGTAGCCATATCCCAGCTCGAATCGGCCGACGTTCCCACTCTTTTGCAAAGCCTTCTCGCCGCGCTCGAGAGCTTCACCTGGTGCGTCCCGGCCAGCGGATATGATCACGTGTCGATTTTCGATGTCGCACGTACCGCCGCCGCAATTGCCGCTGTACTCGCCGCGCACTACCCGGCCGAAGACGCCGCGCCGGCAGATTACGAACAGGCGAAGCTCGTCCTCGCGGTCGGCGACCTGAGCGGAATCCAGCGCTTTCTCTACACCGTCGTCGCTTCCAAGGCTGCGCGAATGCTGCGAGGCCGCTCGCTTGGTCTTCAGCTCATCGCCGACGCAATCGCCCAGAGGATACTTTCCTCGCTCGAGCTCCCGGCCGTCAATCTGCTTTACAGCGGCGGCGGAAAATTATGGCTGCTCGCGCCCGAATCAGAGCAGGAAGCGCTGCTTCGGCTTGGCGAGGAAATTGACCTGGAACTCAACACGGCCTTTGCCGCCCGGCTCTCTTTCGGCATCGGCTGCGCATCGATCACGCTAAGTGAATTATCCAGCGGCGCCCCTGCGCTTTGGGAAAACGCCACCCGGGACCTTGCGTTTCGCCGCAGTAGTCGCTTCTCGCGTCTTCTCAAGACGCGCTACGAAGAGATCTTCGAGCCGTTTGGCGACCTCGAGCATGCGTGTCGCGTCTGCGGAGTGTCCACGCAGGACCTGAAGCCGCTCTCGCGCGACGGGGACGATTACGAACGCGACGCATGCCCTCAATGCCGTGACTTTGTGGAACTGGGCCGCTATGCGCCACGCGCTCAAGTCATAGTCCGTCAACCAAGTGATGTGGCTGTTGCGGGCGCGCCTATGTTCAGATACTCGCCGCCCGCATCCACCGTTAGTTACGTGCTTTACGAGAAAGCTCCAGAGTCGGCGCCCGTCGGCTCGACCGTCATGTGGGTCAACGGGCCTCCGCGTCAATGGAAGGGACCGGCCGCTCACGGAATCTGGCTCGCAGGACTCGGCCGCGCAACGAAAGCTGACGAGGTGCCGCCCGACTTTGACGAATTGGCCGAAAATTCCGAGGGCATCAAGCGGCTCGGCGTGCTCCGGATGGACGTGGATTCGCTCGGCAACACCTTGCGCAATGGATTCGGGGCTCAGGCAAGCCTTCCCCGCATCGCCGCCCTCTCACGCCATCTTGGCTATTTCTTCGGCGGCTATCTCGCCCATCTGCTCGACGAGCCCGGTTATCGAGCCAAACTTCAAATCATCTACTCGGGCGGTGATGACCTGTTCATCGTCGGCGCATGGTCCGAGACGCCACTCATCGCGCGCACCATCCGACGCGAGTTTGCGCGTTTCACCGCCGGCAATCCGCACTGGGGCCTCTCCGCCGGAATCGCGCTAACGCAACCACGCTTTCCAATCGTCGCCGGCGCGGAGCTTGCGGGCAAAGCCGAAGAATTTGCTAAGGATTACAGCCGGCGTACCGGTGGGCACAAGGGGCAAACAAAGGACGCCATCTCCTTTCTCAACGAAGTTTTCGGCTGGAAGGACAATGAAGATTTCGACGTCCTCTGCAAACTGCGGGACAGCCTCCGTGAATTGTTCCCAGGTGACGGCGCGCGCGGACTGCCCCGCGCGACGCTTCGGACGTTGTACGCTCTCGCAAGTGAGGCGCGCGCCGCCGGAGACGTGATTGACAGCGCAACCGGCGCCGCGACCGGGATGGGTGACCTCGCTTCTGCCGTTAAACGCGGAAAGTGGTCCTGGCTCGCCGCCTATGCGATCGCGCGCGCTCCCGCTCACGGTCCTGCCCGGGAAAAGCTCGAGGAGCTTTACCATCATCTCGAAAGATTCGACTGGCGCAATTCCACCTCGTCCCGTCCGGTGCTCTGGCTCCTAAGGCCCGCGACCGAATGGGTCGATTTGCTCAATCGGGAGAAACGGCCATGAACGACAGAAATCCCCACAGGAATCCGAGTCATCAGAACCGGCCCCGAAGTAGCGAGGACGACAACCGCCCGGTGCTGACTTCTGAGGAAGTGCAGGCGATCCTGAGCGGGGACGCGAACAAGTTGAACGACGCTGCCCAGAAAATTGCCAATGGGTGCGGCAATTTACCCCCGACCCAGATGCGCAACTTTTACGGTCCTATCGTTCGCCTTCGCAATGAGCTCGCCAGCGAACCAAACGCCGATCTCTCCATCCGCCACGCCCACGACCTGATGATGCATCGCGTCCGTCTCGTTTACATGGCGGCGCGTAACAACGCCGCCAGACCGCTACAGAAAAGCTTCGCCGAGCTTGTAGCCGCCGCGATAAGCAACAATCGTCGCGTCGAGAAGGAAAAGGTCCAGGCCATCTGCGACTTCGCCGAAGCCGTGGTCGCCTATCATTATTCCCAAACGAAGGGGAAAACCGCATGAGCGCCGAGCAAGCAAGTCTCATTAAGAAAATCGTCTTCAGCGGAACCATCACTGCCCTTACCGGCCTTCACATCGGCGGCAGCGAAGTCGGTCTTCAAATCGGCGGCGCGGATAAGGTCGTGGTCCACAATCCGTCGGACAACACACCTTACGTCCCGGGCAGTTCTCTTAAGGGCAGGATGCGAAGCCTCCTCGAGCGCGTTCATTGC
>DATGLU010000657.1:0-3026 GCA_035294045.1 Roseiarcus sp.
ACGCGCTGACCGCGCTCGGCGCGCGGCGCGCGCTCGCTCTGACCGCGCTCGGCAATCAGTATACGCCGATCGGCCATGTCATCGACGAGCGCGCGATCGTCAACGGCGTGGTCGGGCTGCATGCGACCGGCGGCTCGACCAATCACACGATCCATCTGATCGCCATGGCCACGGCGGCCGGCATCGCGCTCAATTGGAACGATTTCGCCGATCTCGCCGAGGTCACGCCGCTCTTGGCGCGCGTCTATCCGAACGGCAAGGCCGATGTGAATCATTTCCAGGCGGCCGGCGGCATGCCGGTTCTGATCCGCTCGCTGCTCGACGAAAAGCTGCTGCATCGCGACGTGCGCACGGTCTGGGGCGACGGGCTCGGCGATTACGTCGTCGAGCCGGGCCTCGGGCCGGATGGCGGGATCGTCTGGCGCGAGCCGGGCGAGGCGAGCGGCGATGAGAGCGTGCTGCGCGACGCCAAAAATCCGTTCCAGCGCACTGGCGGCCTGCGCGTTCTTGACGGCCCGCTCGGCCGCGCGGTGATCAAGACTTCCGCGGTCGCCGCCGAACGGCACGTCATCGAGGCGCCGGCCCGCGTTTTCCATTCGCAGGAGGAATTGCACGCCGCCTTCAAGGCGGGCGAACTTTTCCGCGACCTCGTCGCCGTCGTGCGGTTCCAGGGACCGAGCGCCAACGGCATGCCGGAACTACACAAGCTGATGCCGCCGCTCGGCGTCGCCCAAGACCGCGGCTTCAAAGTCGCCCTGGTCACCGACGGGCGGCTTTCCGGCGCGTCGGGCAAAGTGCCGGCCGCCATTCACGTGACGCCGGAAGCGGCGGCGGGCGGGCCGATCGCCAAGATCCGCGACGGCGACATGCTGCGCGTCGACGCGCCGGCCGGCCGCCTCGACGTGCTGGTGGACGAAAAGGAATGGGCGACGCGGCCCGCCGAAACTTATGATCTTTCCGCCGCCCATCACGGCGTCGGCCGCGAATTGTTCGCCGCGTTCCGGGCGAGCGTCGGCAAGGCGGATCAGGGCGCGTCGATTTTCAGCGTGAACGGCTGAGCGCGGGGCAGGCCCTTGGCCAATGGGGGCTTGATCTTGCGCCAAGCCGCGATAAAGGCGGCGGCGTTCTCGGCGACTTTCTTGGCGCTGTCGCCGGGTCTGTAGAGCGCCGAGCCGAGGCCAAAGCCGTCCGCTCCCGCCGCGACATAGGCGGCCATCGAAGCGGGCGCAATTCCGCCGACCGGCAAGATGGGAACATCGGCCGGGATCACCGCCCGCCAGGCCTTCAGGATGGCCGGCTGGATCATTTCGGCCGGAAACGCCTTGAGGGCGTCCGCGCCGGCGTCGAGCGCGGCGAAGGCTTCGGTCGGGGTCGCAACGCCCGGCAGCGCGATCAGGCCGCGCGCCTTGGCCGCCTTGACGATCGCGACATCCGCATGCGGCATGACGATGAGGTCGCCGCCGGCTTCGGCGACCGCCGCGACTTCGCTCTCCGTCCTGACCGTGCCGGCGCCGATCAGCGCGTCTTTCGGCGCGACCCGGCGCATCAGGCGGATCGTCTCGAAAGGCTGCGGCGAATTGAGCGGCGTCTCGATGATGTGGAAGCCGGCGTCGAGCAGCGCCGTCAGGATCGGCGGCGCTTCGTCCGGCCTGATTCCGCGCAGGATCGCCACCAGCGGCAGTTTCGCCATCGCCTCGGCAAAACGGGGGTTCAAGGGCTCTCCTTTTGAAAACGCCGCTCTTTTTGGCGGGAAACCGAGGCCGGCGCAATATGGCGAGTGGGGAGTGGCGAGTAGCGAGTATTCCATTGCTATTCGCCATTCGCCATTCCCCGATTCAGTATTCCTTCACCATTTCCGGATGAAAATGCGCAAAGCCGCCCTTCCCGGGAGAGAGAGCCATGTCCGCGTTTATTCGCCTCGCAAGAGCGCCGAGCCGCCTCGTCGCTTGCGGGGCGCTGGCCGTCGCCATGCTCGCCGGATTTGGCGTCGTCGGCGCGGCCGCCGAGCCGTTCATCAATGTCTCGATCGACCAGGCCAAAATCGCCAAAGTGCCGGAAGGCACCAAGACTCTGGTGATCGGCAGCCCGATCGTCGCCGATGTGACCCTGCTGCGCGGCTCCAGCACCATGGTCGTGACCGGCAAGGGTTATGGCGAAACCAATCTCATCGCCCTCGACGGCTCGGGCAACGTGCTCCAGGAGCGGATGATTCGCGTCGAGCCGACCGGCTCGGTCCTGGTCGTGCAGCGCGGCATGGAGCGCGAATCTTATTCCTGCACGCCCAAATGCATGCCGGTGGTCGAGCTTGGCGACGGCTCCTCCTTCAGCCAGACGTCTGGCCAGATCACCTCGCGCAACGCCCTCGCGGCGCCCCAGCAAAGCGCCAAATGACGCGGCCCTTGGCCGGCGCAAAATTGATCGCCTGCGCCCTTGCTTATCACCGCCTAAACCTCTAAATAGACCACAGTTGGTTTCTCATAGCTTCTCATCATGATGAGAAGATTTTTGAGAGTGGGCCCCGGCCGGGACCCGCTCTTTTTTATTGCCGGCAGGTTCGATGGCCGAAGGCCGATTGGCGATTGATGCGAAAGCGGCGCGCGGCGCGCGGCCCGATCCGCTCGACGAAGCGCGCCTGATCGAAGAGAGCGGTCCGGCGCGGCGGATCGCCCAGATCGTCGCGCCGACTTTGCGCGGCCTCGGCTTGCGCCTCGTCCGGGTGAAGATTTCGGCCGCCGACGGCTGTACGGTGCAGATCATGGCCGAGCGCGCCGACGGCCTCATGAGCATCGACGATTGCGAAGAGGCGAGCGGCGCCCTTTCGCCCGTGCTCGACGTCGAGGACCCGATCGCGCAGGCCTACCGGCTGGAGATTTCTTCGCCCGGCATCGATCGCCCGCTGGTTCGTCTTTCCGATTTCGAGCGCGCGATCGGCCATGAGGCGAAGATCGAAATGGCGCGCCCCGTCGACGGCCGCAAGCGCTTTCGCGGCGTCGTCGAGAAAGTCGAGGGCGGCGGCGATCCGCGCG
>DATGLU010000658.1:0-5560 GCA_035294045.1 Roseiarcus sp.
TGCGTTTTGCGAGACAGGAATCCTCGCTCGGCGGCGCGGTCGCCCGCCTCTTCGAATTTGCCGCCGCCTTGGCGGTTTTGGCTTTTGGCGTGCTGCTTTTGCTCGGCTTCGGCTCGAAGCTGGGCGGAGCGTAGCCCGCGCCGCTTGCCGCTCTTCATCGTCTCGGCTAAAGCCCGGCCGTCATGAACCAGCAGCCCGCAACGACCGAAGACTTGTTCGCCCGCCTCGACGCGCTCGGCGTCAAGCACGAGACGATCGAGCATCCGCCGCTCTTCACGGTCGAAGATTCGCAGAAACTGCGCGGCCAAATTCCGGGCGGCCACACCAAGAACCTTTTCGTCAAGGACAAGAAGGGCCGGCTGTTTCTGCTCGTTGTCGGAGAAGAGGCGGTCGTCGATCTCAAGCGCGTCCATGAAAAGATCGGCGGGCAAGGCCGCGTCTCCTTCGGCTCGGCCGAGCTGCTCGACGAGGCCTGGGGCGTCAAGCCGGGCGCGGTAACGCCGTTCGGCGCCATCAACGATCGCGGCGGCAGGGTGACGGTGGTTCTCGACGCCGCGCTGCTGGCGGAAACACGCCTCAATTTCCATCCTTTGGTCAATACGCGAACCACCGGTCTCGCCAGCGGCGATCTCCTCAAGTTCTTGCGCGCGACCGGTCACGAGCCGCTGATCGTCGCCCTCGCCGAAAAGGGCTGACCGGCGGCGCAATATTGCGAAAAGGGCCCGCTCGCCCCATCTTGGGCGCGAGCGCGAGGCATTTTGAATTGGAGCGAAGCATGGCGGCGGAAGCGGCAAATAGCGGCGCGGTGAAGGACGTCACCACGGCCTCGTTTCGCGAGGATGTGCTCACCGCTTCGACCAAGCAGCCGGTTCTGGTCGATTTCTGGGCGCCCTGGTGCGGCCCCTGCAAGCAATTGGCGCCCGTGCTGGAAAAGGCGGTCGCGGCCGCCGGCGGCAAGGTCAAGCTGGTCAAGATGAATATCGACGAGCACCCGCAAGTCGCCGGCCAGCTCGGCATTCAATCGATCCCGGCGGTGATCGCCTTCGAGAAGGGACAGCCGATCGACGGGTTCATGGGAGCTCTGCCCGAAACCCAGGTGCGCGGCTTCATCGAGCGTCTGGTCGGCCCGCTGACCGGCGGCGCCGACGAATTGATCGGCCAGGCCGAGGCGGCGCTCGCAGCGGGCGATGCGTCCAGCGCGGCGGCGCTCTATGCCCGGGTGCTGACCGAGGACGAGGGCAACGCCAAGGCGATCGCCGGCCTCGCCAAAATTCATATCGACAATGGCGATCTCGAACAGGCCAAAGGCGTTCTCTCGCTCGCCCCGCCTCCCCCGCCTGGCCGCGACGCCGATCCCCTGATCTCGGCGGCGAAAGCGGCGCTTGAGCTTGCCGAGCAGGCCTCCTCGCTCGGCGACGCAGCGCCGCTCGAGGCGGCGCTTGCCGCCGATCCGGCCAACAACCAGGCGCGGTTCGACCTTGCCCTCGCGCTCAATGCGCGTGGCGAGCGCGAGAAGGCCGCCGACCATCTCCTCGAAATCGTCAAGCGCGACCGCCAATGGAACGACGACGCGGCGCGCAAGCAATTGGTGCAGTTTTTCGAGGCCTGGGGCTTGATGGATCCTGCGGCGGTGGCGGCGCGCCGCAAATTGTCCGCCCTTTTGTTCTAGATTTAAGATCGCCGAGGACATGAAGCTCAACCGCGCCTACAAGGCCCCCGCCGAGCTGCCGCGGACGATTCCCGTCTTTCCGCTGGCCGGAGCGCTGCTGCTGCCGCGCCGGCCGTTGCCGCTCAACATATTCGAGCCGCGCTATCTCGCCATGGTCGACGACGCGCTGAGCGGCGAGCGCCTGATCGGCGTGATCCAGCCGAGCGCCGGCGAAGAGGCTGTTGAGCCGCGGCCCGAACTCTACCCGATCGGCTGCGTCGGCCGCATCACGCAATTCGCCGAGACCGGCGACGGACGTTGCTTCGTCACGCTGATTGGAATCGCCCGCTTCCGCATCGTCGACGAGCCGCCGAGCGTCACGCCGTATCGGCAGGCCCTTGTCGATTTCTCGGATTTCGCCGCCGATTTTCGCGAGGGTGAAGGCGAAAGCGACGTGGACCGGCAAGCGCTGCTCGCCGCCTTGCGCGAATTCGCCGAGGCCAATCGCTTCAAGGTCGACTGGGACGATATCGAGAAAGCCTCGAACGAGGCGCTGGTCAACGGTCTTTCAATGCTGAGCCCCTATGGGCCCAAGGAAAAACAGGCGTTGCTCGAAGCCGCGACGCTGCGGGCGCGCGCCGAAATGCTGATGGCGATCACCCATATGGAGCTCGCCCGCGCGGCGGACGCGCCGTCGCGGGTGCATTGATATCGTGGGGGCCCGTCATTGCGAGGAGCGTAGCGACGAAGCAATCCACTCATAGGGCTGTACCTACGAATGGATTGCTTCGCTTCGCTCGCAAATGACGGCTAGGCGCCGAGCCCATTCACCGCCAGCAACGCGCCCATCCGCTTCGCGGCAAGCTCGGGATCGACGATCAGCCCGGCGCGGTCGGCCAGCCGGAATACGTCGGCATAGTGCAGGATCGCGCGCGCCGATTGCATCCCGCCGAGCATGACGAAATGGTCCTGGAAGCCATTGAGCCAGGCGAGGAAGACGACGCCGGCTTTGTAGTACTGCGTCGGCGCTTCGAAAATCTTGCGCGACAGCGCGACGGTCGGCGCGAGGATCGCGTCGTAGCCGGCGCGGTCGCCGGCGCCGAGCTTGAGCAGCGCGGCCGCTGCGGCGGGCGCGATCGGATCGAAAATGCCGAGAAGACCGTGCGAGAGATGCGCGCCATCGCCGGCGATGAGCTCGGCATAGTTGAAATCGTCGCCGGTATACATGCGGACATCAGCCGGCAGCTTCTCACGCATCGCGACTTCCTTCGCGGCGTCGAGCAGGGAAATCTTGATCCCGTCGATCCGGGCGGCGTGGCGTCGGATGAGATCGAGCACGACGGCCATCGCGGCCTCGAATCTCTCGGCGCCCCAATAGCCGGCCAGCGCCGGATCGAACATCTCGCCGAGCCAATGGAGGATGACCGGCCGGCTCGCCTGAGCGAGTACGCGATCATAGACGGAGGCGTAGTCGTCCGGTCCGCGCGCGAGCCGCGCCAAGGCGCGGCTCGCCATCATGATCGCGCGGCCGCCCTGGCCTTCGATGAAGCCGACCTGCTCCTCATAGGCCGCGACCACATCGGCGAGCGAGCGCGCCGCCAAAGGGTCGAGATGGTCAGTGCCGGCGCCGCAAGCGAGATCGGCGCCGGGCCGCGCCATGGCTTCGGCGAGCGCGCGCCCGATCAGTTCCTGCGCGCCGGCCCAGTCGAGGCCCATGCCGCGCTGGGCGGTGTCCATCGCCTCGGCGATCTTGAAGCCGAGATCCCAGAGATGATGCCTGAAGGCTAAAGTACGGTCCCAGTCCGCCGCGCCGGATTCGCTCAGCGGATCGACGACGACATGGGCGGCGGCGTAGACGATGCGCGGAAATGGCTGCGTTTGGCGCTGCGGGAAAGGCGAAGGCGGCGACAGTTCGAAAAGCTCGACGGACCTGTCTGCGCGCGGCAAATGAATCTTGGCCATCGACGCCTCCCCTTGTCGCGCGCGCCGTCATGGCCGACGCCGCGCGGCTCCGCGCAATGCGCCGCCGACCAATTCACTAGAACGTTCCAAAGTCAAGCGATCAATCCATAAAGAAGAAAAAGCTTGATAATTCAATACACGAATGAGGTGCTTGACAAAGATTGGTCCGCACAATAGGAACGTTCCAATCACGGCGTTGCGACGACTGCTTGAAGCGCCGGATCGGGAGGGGCACGCCTTTGGGCGATCAGAAGCCGGCGCGACGCTCGACGACGATGATCGACATCGCCCGCGCGGCCGGCGTGTCGAAATCCACCGTCTCCCTCGTCCTGAAGGGTTCGGACCTCGTCAAGGCGGATACCCGCCAACGCGTCGAGGCGGCGATCGAGCGGCTCGGTTACGTCTATAATCGCGGCGCCGCCAATCTGCGCGCCTCCTCCTCGAGCTTTGTCGGCATGGTCATCAGCGACCTGACCAATCCGTTCTTCGCGGAATTGGCGGTTGGCATCGAGAACGCGCTCTATCAGCTCGGCTTCGTGCCGATTCTCGCCAACACCAACGAGGATGTCGAGCGCCAAGCCTATGTTCTGCGCTCGCTGCGCGAGCACAATGTCGCCGGCATCATCATGAGCCCGGCGCGCGGGGCCGACGCCTGGGCGCTCGCCAATCAATTGCCGGCGACCATGCCGACCATCATCACGATGCGCCGCATTCCCGGCAGCCCCTTCCCCTATATCGGGCCCGACAACCGCGCCGGCTCGCGTGAAGCCGTGGCGCATCTCTTGCGGCTTGGCCATCGCCGCGTCGGCTATCTCGGCGGCGACGAGAAGATCACGACGCAGCAAGAGCGCGCCGCCGGCTGGCAGGACGCGCTCGCCGCCGCCGGCATCCCTTACGATCCGGACCTGATGTTCCCGGCGCCGCCGACCCGCGACGGCGGCCGCGACGCGATGGAGCGCGCGCTCGCCATGGCGCGGCCGCCGACCGCGGTCTTTTGCTACAACGACATCGTCGCGATGGGCGCGACCCGCGCGCTCTCCATGCGCGGCCTCGCGCCGGGCCGCGACGTGGCGGTGATCGGCTTCGACGACATCGCCGAGGCCGAGCACAACGCGCCGCCTCTGACCACGGTCAACGCCGATACGCGGGAAATGGGCGCGCGCTGCGCCGAAAGCCTGACGCGCCTCATTCGCGGCGAGGACCCGGCCGGCCTTTCCTTCGCCGGCCGAACGCGGCTGATCGTCCGCGAAAGCTGCGGCGCGGCGCGGCTGGAAAGGAAGGCGTCATGACACAAAAGGTCCGCTGGGGGCTGATCGGCGCGACCACGATCGCGCGCGAATGGATGATCGCCGCGATCCGCGCCGTCGGCGGCGAGATCGCCGGCGTGATGAGCTCGAACGCCGAGCGCGGCCAGAAATATGCCGCCGAATTCGACATTCCGCTGGCGACGACCTCGCTCGATCGGCTTTTCGAGGCCTGCGACGCCGTCTATGTGGCGACGACCAACGATCTCCATCATGCGCAAGTCCTCGCCGCCGCCAAAGCGAGGAAGCATGTCCTGTGCGAGAAGCCGCTGGCGCTCACGCTTGCCGAGGCGCGCGAAATGGTCGCCGCGTGCAAGGCGGCGGGAATCGTCATGGGCACGAACCATCATTTGCGCAACGCGGCGACGCATCGCGCGATGCGCGAGGCGGTCGCGGCGGGCAGAATCGGCCGGCCGCTTTTCGCCCGCGTCTGCCACGCCGTCTACCTTCCCGAGCATTTGCAAGGCTGGCGGATCAAAGAGCCGCAAGCCGGCGCCGGCGTCGTGATGGACATCACCGTGCACGATTCCGACACGCTGCGCTTCGTGCTCGGCGACGAGCCGGAGGCGGCGACCGGCATGGTCCAGCAGGCCGGGATGGGCGCGGGCGGGATCGAAGACGGCGCGCTTGGCGTGATTCGCTTCCG
>DATGLU010000659.1:0-6358 GCA_035294045.1 Roseiarcus sp.
CTTCCCCGTGCTGCCATTTGCGCCGGGCCAGGCCGAAATAGCTGATGAGGGTCGCGGCGACGAGGAACGGAATCATCGCCACCGCGATCGCGGCGCCCTCGCCGAGCTGGCCGCCCGGAATGCCGCGCTGAAAAGCCAAAGTCGCCATGAGATGGGTCGAATTGACCGGGCCGCCGCGGGTGATCGCATAGACAAGTTGGAAATCGCTGAAGGTGAAGAGGACGGAAAAGGTCAGAACGACCGCCAGGATCGGCGCCAGGAGAGGAACGGTGACATAGCGAAATCGCTGCCAGCCGGTCGCGCCGTCGAGCATCGCCGCTTCGTACAGCGACGGCGAAATGGTCTGCAGTCCGGCAAGCAGGCAAATCGCGACAAAGGGAATGCCGCGCCAGATATTGGCGGCGATCAGCGAGAAGCGCGCCGCCCAAGGCGTGCCGAGAAAGTCGATATTGGTCTGACGCAGATGCGTCACGTCCTTGAAGAAATAAGAAATGATCGAGAATTGCGGATCGTAGATCCACCAGAAGGCCATCGCCGAAAGGACGGTCGGCACGATCCATGGCACCAGGACGATGGCGCGGATCAGCGATTTGAACGGCACATGCTCGTTGAGCAGCAGCGCCAGCCATAAGCCGAGCGAAAATTTGCCGATCGTCGCCACCGCCGTGTAGAGCAGCGTATTGCCGACGGCGAGCCAGAAAATCGGGTCGCGGCTCAGCGAGACGAAATTGTCCAGCCCGATGAACTGGCCGGGACGGCCGATCTTCGCGTCTGTGAAAGCGAGCCAAAAGCCGAGGCCGAGCGGATAGGCGAGAAAGACGATCAACAGGCCGACCGCCGGGGCGAGGCAGATCGCGACCAGGAACGGCTTCCAATCCAAGAGCCGCGTCAGCCAGTTTTCGCGAACGATGACGGGCGCCGGAATCGCGGCGACGCTGGCCATGAGCTTCTCCTTACCGGTGGCGCGCGGCGGCTCCGCGGGAGCCTGCCGCTATTCTTGGACGCCGTCATTGCGAGCGCAGCGAAGCGCTCCATGCGTAGAGCCGAGCCTTATGAGCCGATTGCTTCGCGTGCTCGCAAGGACGGGTCGCCTCTTGCTGCTACGCCTTGTAGTAGCGCTCGGCGCGCCGCTCCGCTTCGGCCGCCGCCTCTTCGGGCGTCGCGGAGCCGGTCGAGACCGAGGCCACCATATCGACCATGATGTAATCGGCGACCACCGCGGCCGAGGCCTCGTTGATCGGCCCTTTATAGCCGAGCCAGAGCGAGTTCTGCATCGTGTCCTTGTAGACGGCGACTTTCGGATCGCTCTTCCAGACTTCGCTTGCTTCGTAGGCCTTGAGCGGCTGCGCCCAATAGCCGAATGTGCCGATGAGCCACTTGTCGTACTGATCGGCCTCCATCATGAAGGCGAGATAGGCTTTGGCGGCATTGGGATACTTGGTGTGCTTGAACACCATGGCGTTGATGGCGAGCGCCACTTCAGTGCCGAAGCCGACCGGCCCGATCGGCATGCGCGCATGGTTGAGATCGGCGGCCATCGCCGCGATTTTCGGCTCGGTCGAATTCTTGATCGAATAATAGAGCGAGACGCCGTTCTGCGTCAGGGCGATGTCGCCGGCGATCAGCGCCTTGTTGTTCGACGGGTCGAGCCAGGACTGGGTGCCTGGAATGTACGTCTCGAACAAAGCCTTGCCCATTTTCAGCGCTTCGATCGTCTGCTTGCTGTTGATCGCGACCTTCTGATTCTCGTCGACCATGAAGCCGCCCATCGCCCAAACCAGCCAGTGGCAATAATTGTTGCCGTCGCCCACTGCATGCCCGGAGGTGAAACCGGCCGGATGTCCGATTTTCTTGAGGCTCTGGCAGAGCTTGAGAAAGCCGTCCATATCGGTCGGGAACGTGTCGAAACCGGCTTCCTTGACCCAGGAAATCCGATAGACGGCTGGGCCGCCGGCGCCGCCGAACGGTATGGCGATCCAATTGTTCGTGCCGAATTTCTTGCCGTAGCGCTCGGCGAGCGGATACCAGCCGCCATATTTCTTGCCGAGATATTCGGCGACGTCGGTGAGCTCGATCAGCTTGTCCGAATAGAGGTGCGGATCGTCGGTCCAGCCGAGTACGACGTCCGGCCCCGCCCCGGTATTGGCGGTGACGGCGGTCTGCGGCCTCAAATCCTCCCACGCCGAATAGTCGACCTTCACCTGCACGCCATTCGCGGACGCGAATTTCTGGGTGTTTTCGTTGAAAATCTTATCGTCCGTGGCGACGAACTTGCTTGGCCGCAAGACGCGAAGGTTGGCGCCCTTTTCGATGTCGAGCTTCGGCGGGGCGGCGTCGGCGGTCGGGATCGCGGCGAGCGCCTCCCGGCCGAACGGCGTCGTCAGCGCCAATGCGCCTGCGCCCAGCGTCAATGTGTCGCGGCGTGTGAACGAAGCCATGTCGTTTCCTCCTGATCTTTATCGGCGCCGATTAAACGTCGTCACTCAGAACACCTGGCCTGGACCGAGAAGTCCAGAGCGACTTCCGTCGCAATTTCAAAGCGCCTTGCCCGGATTGAGCAAGTCCCTGCGATCGAGCGCGCGCTTGATCGTCCGGATCGCGCCTGAATGTCGGCGCGGGCGAGCATGCTCTCCTCGCCGAGCCGCGCGCGCAGGCGGCAACGACTTCGCCGCCTCGGTCAAGCTCGGCTGCAGCGGAAGACTGGGGCATCGGCGTTCCGGATCGGGAGGCGTCCTGCAAGCAGGCGCATGGGCGAAAGCGTTGAGAGCAGCCGTTCGGCATGCTAGCGCTTTAGGGCGGAATCGCGGCGCGGCGGCGCCCTGGTGAGCGGCTTCTATCGGCGCGGAGCGGCGAGCACAATTAATGGAAGGAATGACAGGCGGAGCCGGCCCTCCTCTCGTCAGGCTGGACGGCGTCGAGAAGCGATTCGGCGCCGTCCACGCCCTTGACGGCGTCGACTTCCGCATCGATCGCGGCGAATGCGTCGGCCTTGTCGGCCATAACGGCGCCGGCAAGTCGACGCTGATGAACGTGCTCGCGGGCACGATCAAAGCCGATTCCGGTCGTCTGACGATCAATGGCGAAACCTTACGCGACTATTCGCCGACCCGGGCCAAGGCCCTCGGGGTGCGCTGCGTCTTTCAGGAACTGTCGCTCTGCCCGAACCTTACCGTCGCGGAGAATGCGCGCGTTTTCCATCCCGCGCTCAAAGGGTTCAACTGGCGCAAGAAGGCGGGCGAACTCATCGTCGCCAAGCTCGACGAGATCTTTCCCGGCCATGGCGTCAATCCGGGCGACCTCGTCCAGGATTTGTCGATCGGCCGGCGCCAGATGATCGAAACGGCGCGCGCCTTCACCGCGTCGAACGAGCCCGTGCGCCTGGTCATTCTCGACGAGCCGACCTCCTCGCTCGACGCGCATACGGCTGGCCAATTGCTGAGCTTCGTCAGGCGGGTTGTGGCGCAGGGGGTGAGCTGCGTGCTGATCTCGCATCTGCTCAGGGAAATCCTTGGCAACAGCGACCGCATCGTCGTCATGCGCGACGGCAAGGAGGTGGCGAGCGGCCGCGCCGCGTCGTTCGATCGGGAGAAGCTGATGGCGGCGATGGGCGGCGCTGAGGAGCGCGAGCGCAAGGCCGCCGCGATCGCCTCGACCGCGCCGCGCGGCGACGCGCCGATCCGGGTCCGCGCCAAGCCGGCCGGGCAAAAGGGCGATGCGCAAGTCGTGGCGCGGGAAGGCGAGATCATCGGCCTGGCCGGCCTGGCGGGCCACGGCCAGACCGACCTGCTGCTCGATATTTTCGCGGCGGCGGGCCGGCCGCGGGCCGGCATCGAGGTGACCGCGCCGGTGGCGCTCGTCGCCGGCGACCGCCAGTCGGACGGCGTCTTTCCGCAATGGTCGATTCTCGAGAATATCGGCATCGGCTCGCTCGCCCGCTTGCGCGAGGGGCCGCTGATCTCGCGCCGGCGCGAGGAGGCGCTCGCCAATCTGTGGCGCGACAAGATCGGCATCCGAACGCCTGATGTCGCCAATAACATCCTCTCGCTGTCCGGCGGCAATCAGCAGAAAGCCTTGTTCGCCCGAGCGCTCGGCTCGGATGCGCGCATCGTGCTGATGGACGATCCAATGCGCGGCGTCGATATCGGCACCAAGCTGGAAGTCTACGACCTGATCCGCGAAGAGGCGCGCGCCGGCCGCACGTTTCTATGGTACACGACGGAGACGGAAGAGCTGCAGAATTGCGATCACGTCTATATCTTCCGCAACGGCCGCATCGTCGCCGATCTCGCCCATGACGCGCTGAGCGAGGAGAAGGTGATCGAATCCTCCTTCGAGGCGGGCTGATATGACCGCCCCTGCCCTCGCCGAGCGCGCCGCCTCTCCCGAGGCCGGCCGATTGAGAGTCCGGCGCGTCTTACGCGCCTTGCTGCCGGCCTTTTCGCTGGGTCTGGTCCTGGCGGCGATCGCCTATCTCAATTCGCGCGCGATCAGCTATTTCGGCTTCAATTTGATGCTGAACCTGGCGATCCCGATCGCGCTCGCCACCCTCGCCCAGATGTTCGTCATCGCCGGCAACGATCTCGATTTGTCGATCGGCACGTTTGTCGGCTTTGTCGGCTGCGTCGCCGCCACTTGGCTGCACGATCAGCCGCTGCTCGGCGCTTTGACTTTGATCGGCGGCGTCGCCGCCTATGCCGCGCTTGGCGCGCTGGTCGCTTGGCGCGACCTGCCCTCGATCGTCGTGACGCTCGGCATGAGCTTCGTTTGGCAGGGCCTCGCCATCCTGCTTTTGCCGAAGCCAGGCGGCCGCGCGCCCGATTGGCTGCTGGGGCTGATGAGCGTCAAGCCGCCGATCGTACCTTTTCCGATTGTCGCCGCAATCATCATCGCCGTCGTCGCCCATATCGGGCTGATGCGCAGCTCCTATGGCGCGATCCTGCGCGGCTCGGGCGGCAACGCCGCCGCGATCAGCCGGGCCGGCTGGTCGCTGTTCAAGGCCAAGGTGACGCTCTTCGCGCTGGCCGGCGTTTTCGGCGTGCTGTCGGGCCTCGCCTTGATCGGCATCACCACCTCGGCCGACGCCAATATCGGCAATGGCTATACGCTTTTGTCGATCGCTGGCGTCATTCTCGGCGGCGGCGAATTTGTCGGCGGCCGCGTCTCGCCGATCGGCGCGGTGATCGGCGCCTTGACCCTCGCTTTGGCGGCCTCGCCGCTTCTGACTTTCATGCGCATCCCGCCGGATTGGCAGGTGGCGGCCAATGGCGCGATCCTGATCATCGTCCTCGCCGCGCGCGTCCTGATCAGCCAGCGGGGCGCCGAGCGATGAACGCCGCCCTCACCCGGCTCCTCGCCAAGCCCTGGCTCTGGTCGTTCCTCGGCGCGCTTGTCGTTTTTCTCGCCTCGATCGCCTTTACCGGCGGCTACGGCGCGAGCGGCATGGTCACCGCCGCCTTCTCGCTCGCCGTGTTCACCGTGATCGTCGGCGTCGGCCAGATGTTCGTCATCACGCTCGGGCCGGGCAATGTCGACCTGTCGCTGCCGGCCAATATCGGCCTCGCCAGCGCGGTGGCGATGAAGGTGATGAACGGCGACGATTCGCTCGTCGCCATCGGCATCCTCGCCGCGCTTGGCTGCGGCCTCGGCATCGGCGTCGCCAATTACCTTCTGATCTGGGCGCTGCGCATCCCGCCGATCATCGCTACGCTCTCGGCGAGCTTCATCATCCAATCGATCGACATCTCGTATGGCCGCGGCTTGCAGATCAAACCGCCGCCCGGCTTCGCCAATTTCGCCAACGCCCAGGTCTTCGGCGCGCCGATCCTAGCGATCCTGGTCGTGCTGTTCACCATCGCCGCGGCGATCGTCTTGCAGCGCACGATCTATGGCCGCTCGGTCCTGGCGATCGGGCAGAATATCCGCGCGGCGCGGCTGGCCGGCGTCAAGGTCGGGTGGACGCGCTTCCTCACCTATGCTTTCTGCGGCGTGCTGGGCGGTCTCGACGGCGCGCTGCTCGCCGGCTATTTCCGCGGGGCCAATGTCGATATCGGCAATGAGTACCTTCTCGCCTCGATCGCCGTCGTGGTGATCGGCGGCACGTCGGTGGCGGGCGGCAAGGCCAATGTGCCCGGCGTCTGGGGCGCGGCTTTATTCCTGGTTCTGCTCCTGACCATGCTCAATACATTCGGCGTCAGCGCCGGCGTGCGGCTGGTGATGACCGGGCTGATCATTGTGCTGGTCATCACCGCGGCGGGCGGCCAGAAGGCGGAGCGCTGAAGCCGCCGTGGCCGTGGTCGCCGACCGCGGCGACAGCCGTTGACACTCGAGCGCCGATTGTTATACAAAATAACAATCACGA
>DATGLU010000660.1:0-6042 GCA_035294045.1 Roseiarcus sp.
TCCGACCAATGGATCGCGAGCGCGCGCTCGCGCGTCTCCGTCTTGCGGATTTGCATGGGAAGCTCCTGGGCTGGAAGGAGGCGGTCGTCAGCGCGAACGAGCCGGCGGCGGCCACCAGCCGCCCTTCTTCGGATAGCCGTAGAGCAGGAGAACCATGGCGGCGGCAGTCTGCACCCCGCAAGGAACGGGCGCAAGCCGCCTGTCATGGCGACTCAGGATGGTTCGGCCGCAACAAAATATTGACCGGTCGCAAAGGACCTCATATATACAGTCAAGTATATACAAAGGGAACTGCGTCATGGCCACCGCCAAAGTTTTCCGATCAGGCAACAGTCAGGCTGTCCGCTTGCCGAAGGCCTTTCAGATCAAAAGCAAGGAAGTGGAAATCTTTCGACGCGGCGATGAAATCGTCCTGCGCGAGAGGGGGAAAGGTTTGTCGCGCGCCTTTGAAATTCTGGCCAATCTGCCGGACGACTTCCTACCGGAGGGTTGGCGCGACACTCCTCCTCAGGAGCGCGAGGGCCTCTGATCCATGGAGGCGCGCTTCCTCCTCGACACCAATATCTGCATTTACATCCGGCGGCGCCGGCCGCCCGAGATCATGGCGAGATTTCAGAGATTGCGGCCAGGCGAAGCGGTCATTTCGATCATCACTTACGGCGAACTCGCCTACGGAGCGGAAAAGAGCCGGTCTGGCAAGCAGGCGACCGAGCAATTGGCGGAGTTGGCGGCGTTGTTGCCAGTCCTGGACCTGCCGTTGCGCGCCGGCCAGTTTTACGGCTCGATTCGGGCGGCGCTCGAATCCAGGGGCGAACTGATCGGCAATAACGATCTTTGGATCGCCGCGCACGCCAGGGCGGCGGATTTGATTCTGATCACGAACAATGAACGGGAATTTCGCCGCGTGCCCGGATTGAAAATTCAGAATTGGGCGAACTTAGTTTAACGCGTCGCCCAGGGACGCGTCGTCGCGCCGCTCGCCAGCCGCTAAAGGTACGGCGCGCGCCGCTTCCGCCGCGCATCGGCCCTCACAGAGCCAAACGGGCGGGAGCGGGCGCTCCCGTCCGCTCATTTGCCGTTGATGGCGATGCGCTTGACTTTCGACTGCGCCTGCGCCGCCTTCGGCATCGTCACCGTAAGGACGCCGTTCTTGAACGTCGCGGAGACCTTGTCCTCGTCCACGTCGTCGACCGGAACGCGGCGTTCGAATCGCCCGTAATAGCGTTCGCTAAAACGGCGGTCCTTGTCCTCCGTTTCGGTCTTCTTCTCGCCTTTTATGGCGAGGACGCCGTTGACGAAATCGACCTGAACGTCCTTTTCGTCAAGGCCCGGCAATTCCGCCGCGACCTTCACTTCCTTGTCGGTTTCGCTCACCTCGATATGCGGCCAGCCCGTTCCGCCATGGTCGCCGCTGAACGGCGTCAGCTCGAAGCCGCGGAAGAAATCGTCGAACAGACGATTCATGTCCCGCTGCAAGGCGAAGAACGGATCCCCGCGGCGCATGGCGATATCGCGCTCGCCGCCGCTCCACGGGATCAAATCTCTCAGGGCCATTTCCATTGCCTCCTTTCACAGAATGTTTCCGTACCGCGCCGGACGCCCGCGCCGCCCCGCGCCTATAAGGCCCGGCGCCGCGCAGCCGCGCGGCACGCTATTGAGCTAGAAAATGGTTTCGCCGTTTCAAGGGGCGCCCGCCGCGCTTAGAGCGGGGACTTCACGGCGGGGGAGGCGCAATCCGCCCTTATTGGAACGGCAAGTCGACGCGCGGTTTCAACGAGAGAGAAATCCGCCGCGCCGCTCTCAGGACGACCCCTGAGAACGGCGCTTCCGGTCAGCCGAGCCGCCCCGAGGCGTGCGCCAGCATCGTATAGACGCGGCCATTGTCGGAGAGCAGGTATTCGCGCGAATGCGAGCCGTCGCGGTCGTCGCGGCCGATCTTGGCGAGCAGGCGCTCGAATTCCTGGACGTATTTCGTCACCGTCTCGCGGAACTGCGGATCGGCCTTGTAGCGGCGGCGGATCTCGTCGAACGTCTGCTGGCCCTGCGCCGTATAAAGCCGGCGCGAGAAGGCGCTGGTGTCGCCCTGGCGCCAGCGGTCCCACATTTCGGCGGCCGCCGCTGGATCGATCAGCGAGGCGATGTCGAGCGAAATTCCATCGAACTGCTCGACGCTCGGCGGGGTTTCGGCGCTGGCCGGGGCGGCGGGCTCGCTCTCGTCGCGCGAAGCGCGCGACAGCAGGTCGCTGAGCCAGCCGACCTGGCCGCGCGACGACGCGGCGCTCGGCGGCGGATTGGGCGCCGGCGAGCGAGCGGCCGGACGCGGTCGCGGCGGCTCTGGCGGGGCAGGCTCCGCCTGCGGCCGCGGCGGCTCGGCTCGCGGCGCTTCCAGCGCGCGGGGCGGCGCCACGACCGGCGGAGCGGCCGGCTCGGCGACATCGAAGGTCCCGCCGGCGCGCGCAATGATCTCGGCGAGCTCGTTCAGCGCCTTGATCTGGTCGCCGACGACGCGGCGCATCGCCGCGGCCTGCTCGCTGGTCTCGCGCGGCAATTCGAGCACGCCGCGCTGCAATTCCTGGCGCGTCGCCTCCAGCTCGCGGGTGATCTCGACGGTGGTCGCGCGCAGGCTCGCGGCGGTCTGCTTGAAACGGTCATTGGCGAGATTCATGATCGTCGAGAGCTGCGCGGTGGCCTGCTCATAGGCTTCTTCCAGCGCGGCGGCGGTGCGCTCGCGCTCCTTGCCGGCGTGATCGCGGATCGTCTCGAACTGATCGGTGATCTGGCGCGCCGCGCCGCTCGTCGTCTGGGCGATCGAGGTCTGCACGTCTTTCGCCCGCTGCAGCGCGCGATTGAGCGAATCTTCAACCGTCGTCGTGAAGGTCTGCATCAGATTCTCGAAGGCGTCGCTCTTGGAGGCGACTTCCTCGATCAGATTGGCGAGGCTGTCGCGCCGGCGCGCAATGGCGTCGTCGAACGTGTTCTGCATCGAGGCGAGATCATGCGCGGCGCCGGCCAGCGAATTGACATGGTCGGCGAGGCGATCGGCGAGGCCGGCCGCCTCCTTCTGCGTCGTCGCCGAGGCGCGGCCGAGGGCGGCGATCTGCGAGGAGATCGCGCCCAGGGCGCGCTCGAATTCGCCGACCCGGTCGGCGAGGCCGCCGCGGACCGCTTCGAGATCGGAGCTCGCCGATTCGACCACCCGCTCCAGCGTCGAACTGGTCGCGCCGAGCCGATCGAGAACCTGCAGCAATTCGTTGCGCAGCCGTTCGCCGGCGCCGCTCAGCGCGTTCACCGACGCGCCGCCGCTGCGCTCCAGGGTCTCCCGCAACTGGCTGGCCGATTGCTCGACATCCTGGCGCAGCTTTTCGCTGAGCCCGCTGATCGCCTGCGCGGCGCTCGCCGCGGTCTCGTCGGTCGCCGCCCGCAGCAGAGCGGCGGCGTTTTGCGCGTCCTGGCCGATCTGCGCGGTCAAGGCGCCGAGCGATTGCAGCGACGCGGCCGAGCTTGCATTGAGCGCGCCAAGCAGGTCCTCGCTGCGCCTCGTCAGGAGATTGATGAGCGAGGTGGTGCGCTGGTCGAAAGCCTGCGCGGCGCGGTCGGCGGCGTTGGCGAGCTCGGCCGACATGTCGCCGCCGCGGGCGCCGAGCCGGGCGATGAAATCGCCGCCCTTGTCCTCGACGATCGAGCGCAGATCGTCGATCTGGTCGCCGATCGTCTTGCTGAGGCCGCCGCCATGCGCCGCGAAAGCGCTCTCCAGGGCGGCGATCGCCCTGGCCATGCCGGTCTCGATCTCGGCGGAGCCGCTCTCCAAGGACCGGCGGATCGCCGCGCCATGCGCGCCGATCGTCTCGTCGATGACTTTGCGATGCTCGCCGAGCGTCGCGGCGATGCTCTCGGCATGGCCGGAAACCATGACGCCGAGCGTCGTCGAAAGGCCTTCCAGCGGCGCGACGACTCGCTCTTGCATGCGATCGACGCTTTCGCCGAGCGCGCCGCTGAGCGCGATCAAATTGCCGCCGAGCGTCGCGTTGATTTCGCGCGCCTGGCCGGACAGCGCTTCGGTCAGCGTCGCCGCGCGGCTTTGCAAGGCTTCGCCGATCTCCTTCGATTTGGCGTCGAGCGCGCTGACGACCTCGCGGCCGCCAAGGCTCATCGCCCGCGCCATTTCGAGGGTGCGCTGGGCGAGCGTGTCGTTGAGCGCCCGCGCCCGCGTCTCCAATCCATTGTCGACGCGGTCGAGCAGGGTCTCCATCGTCTTGGAAATATGCTCGCTGCGCACCGCGGTATGGTCGTCGAGCGTCTTCAGATTGTTCTCGAAGAGGGCGATCGCCTCGGCGCTGCGCGCGCCGAGCCGGGCGTCGAGCGCCGGCCCATGGACGGTGAACGTCTCCTCGATCGCCGCCAATTTGTCGCCGATCCGGCCGACCAAGGCGTTGGTCTGGCCCTCGACGCGATCGACCATATCGCCGACGCGGCCGGACAAAGCCGCATCGAAACCGACAAGACCTTCGCGGAGCGCGTGCTCGACCCGCTCCGAATGGGTCGCCAGCGCGCTATGGAGCTCGGCGTGATGCGCCGCCGAGGCGGTTTCGAATCCGGCTAGGCCTTCGCGCACCGCGCTGTCGACTCGACCGGTATGGGCGTTCAGCGCCTCGCTGAGATCGCTGTGGTGAGACGCGGCCAGGGCCTCGAAACCGGCAAGGCCGCCGCGGATCGCGCCGTCGATCCTCTGCGCATGCGAGCCCAGCGCGTCGCCGAGCTCGGTCTGGCGCGCCGCCGCGGCGGCTTCGAACCCGGCCAGCCCGTCGCGGATCGTGCTGTCGATCCGGTTCGAATGGGCGCCCAGCGCGCCGGTGAGATTTTCGTGATGGGCGAGCGCGACCGATTCGAATCCCGCCAGCCCGTCGCGTAACGTGCTGTCGATCCGGTTCGAATGGGCGCCCAGCGCGCCGGTGAGATTTTCGTGGTGGGCGAGCGCGACCGATTCGAACCCTGCAAGGCCGTCGCGCAGCGTCGCGTCGACGCGCGACGTATGCGACGCCAGCGCGGCGTTGAGATCGGCCTGGCGGGCGCCGGAAACCGCCTCGATCCCGGCAAGGCCCTCGCGCATCGCATTGTCGACGCGCGCCGAATGGGCGCCGAGCGCCGTCGCCAGATCGATATGGCGCGCGCCGGATATCGATTCGAAACCGGCAATGCCTTCGCGGATCGTATTGTCGACGCGCTCGGAATGCGAAGCCAAAGCGCGGTCGAGATCGGTGTGATAGGCGACCGAGGCGGTTTCGAATTCGGCGAGCCTGGCGCCGGAAACCTCCATGAACTTCTGGCTGTGCTCGGCGAGACGGCGGTCGATCTCGGCGCTGCGGCCGGCCATCGCGCCGTCGAGCGCGCCGATCTGCTGATCGATATGCGCCGTCACCCGGTCGGCATGCGCGCCGATCCGCTCGACGAAGCCTTCGCCGGCGGCGCCGACGAGACGGTCGAGGGTTTCGAGCTGCTCGCCGAGCCGGCCGGTCTGATCGGCGAGCGCCGAGATGGCGGCGTTGCTGCGGCCGGAGAAAGTCTGCTCGAAATTGGCGAGCTGCGAGTTCAACGTCTCGTTGACGCTCTCGCTGTGGATGGCGATCGCCGCCACCGCTTCGCCGGCGCTCGCCGCGAAACGATCGGCGAGGCGGCTCGTCTGCTCGTCCATGCGGGCGATCGAATCGCTCGCCGTCGTCGCCAGGCGCTCGTGCATCTCGGCGCTGTTGTCGCGGATCGCGGCGATCGTGCGCTGCGAGGTTTCCTCGAAACGGGCGTTGACGTCGTTGGCGTGCTGTTCGAGCTGGTTGCCGAGCGCGGCGTGCCGGGCGTCGAATTCGGCGGCCCAATTGGCGGCGGTCGATTCGAACAGGCGCTGGGCGTCGTCGGCGCGCTCGCTCAAGGCGGCGACGAGCTGATCATGCGCGCCGGCGAGCCGGACGTGGAATTGCTCGCCGCGCACCGCGACGACTTCATGCATGCGGTCGGTCGTCTCGGCGAGGCGCGCCACCAGGCTTTCGCCGC
>DATGLU010000661.1:0-2167 GCA_035294045.1 Roseiarcus sp.
TCAACGGCGCCGGCAAGAAGGCGGACATCGAGGGCCGGGTCGCGCAGATCAAGGCGCAGATCGAGGAGACCACCTCCGACTATGACCGCGAGAAGCTGCAGGAGCGCCTCGCCAAGCTCGCCGGCGGCGTCGCGGTCATCCGCGTCGGCGGCGCGACGGAAGTCGAGGTCAAGGAAAGGAAGGATCGCGTCGACGACGCGCTGCACGCAACGCGCGCCGCGGTCGAGGAAGGCATCCTGCCCGGCGGCGGCGTGGCGCTGCTGCGCGCGCTGAAAGCGCTCGACAATGTCAAGCCGGACAACGAGGACCAGAAGGCCGGCGTCGACATCGTTCGCCGCGCCATCCAGATACCGGCCCGCCAGATCGTCGAGAATGCCGGCGAGGACGGCTCCTTCATCATCGGCAAGCTGATCGAGAAGGGCGATTACGCCTGGGGCTACAATGCCGCCACCGGCGAGTATCAGAACCTGGTCAAGGTCGGCGTCATCGACCCCGCCAAGGTCGTGCGCACCGCGCTGCAGGACGCAGCTTCCGTCGCCTCGCTGCTGATCACCACCGAGGCGCTTGTCGCCGAAAAGCCGAAAAAGCCGACCCATGCGCCCGCCGCGCCCGGTCCCGGCATGGGCGACATGGACTATTGAGGTCCTTAAGGGCCCGGCCCCGGCCGGGCCCTTTCATTTTTGGCGGGCGGCCCTAATCCTGCCCAGCTTGCGGCTGAGAAGGCCCGCTTGAACGCGCGCCTTGCAGGAACGCGATTTTCAATTCGCCCGTTCCGCTCTATATCGGCCGCGCCGTTTCACGCCGCCGAAGGCGCGCGGGCCAAAGGAGTCTCCATGCCGTTCTCGAAATTCGCGCGGTTCGACGCGCGTCCCTTGGCTCTCGCCATTGCGCTCGGGGCCGTTTTCCTCATCGCTCCGGCTTTCGCCGACGGCAAGGTGCTGGCGACGATCGACGGCCAGCCGATCACCCAGGACGATGTCAATGTCGCGCTGGACGATATCGGCCCCGGCCTGCCGCAAAGCCTCGAAGGCGCGGAGCGCGAGAAATACGTGCTCGACTATCTCATCGACTTGAAGCTCGTCGCCCGCAAGGCGGCCGCCGACAAGCTCGATTCCAGCCCGGAATTTGCGCGCAAGGCCGCCTATACGCATGACAAGCTGCTGATGGAGGCTTTGCTCGGCAATGTCGCCAAGAGCGCAGCGACCGAAGAAGCCGAGCGCAAAGTCTATGACGAAGCGGCCAAGGCGCAGCCGCCGCAGGAGGAAATCCACGCCCGCCACATCCTCGTTCCGACCGAGGCGGAGGCCAAGGCCGCCCTCGCCCGGATCAAGGCCGGCGAGGATTTCGCCAAAGTGGCGAGCGAGATCTCAAAGGACCCCGGCGCCCAAGGCGGCGATCTCGGCTGGTTCACCAAGGACAAGATGGTGCCGGAATTCGCCGAGGCCGCTTTCAAGCTGCAGCCCGGCCAGGTCTCCGATCCGGTCAAGACGCAGTTCGGCTGGCACATCATCAAGGTCGAAGAGCGCCGGATGAAGAAGTTCCCGCCTTTCGAGCAGGTCAAGGACCAGGCGGCGCGTTACGTCGTGCAGAAGGCGCAAAGCGAATTGATCGCGCAGCTCAGAGAGGGCGCGAAAATCGTCCGCAACGAGCCGCCGCCCGCGCCGGCCGACGCGGCGAAGCCTGGCGACGCCGCCAAGCCCGCTGACGCCGCCAAGCCGGCCGAGGCGCCCGCCGAACAGAAGAAGCCCTGAAAGCGGCGCGAGCTCGCGAGAGGCGAAGCCGAGGAGCGTTTCCGATGAAGCGCCGCGCCGCAGAGAACGAAGAAGCGAAGAAGCGCCTCGACGAGCGGGCGGACGAAGCCGACCGCGAATCCTTCCCCGCCAGCGATCCGCCCGCCTTCACCCCGACCCGCGCCGGCGCGCCGCGGCGCGAAGAGCATCAGCGCGGCGCGCCGGTCAAGAAAAGCAAGAAGCCTTAAAAGCAGCGCGCCCCGCTCCAGCCCGCGCGGAACCGCGCGCCTTCGCCGGCGTTGCTCTCCGGCAGCGAAGCTCGGAGCGGGAGCGCCTTGCGATGAATGTCGATAAGCACACGCCAAAGAAGGCGCACGAAAAACGCCGCGAGGACGAAAAGCTCGATCAGGCGATCGACGATTCCTTCCCCGCCAGCG
>DATGLU010000662.1:0-4097 GCA_035294045.1 Roseiarcus sp.
CGCGCCACCTTCTCCCCGCCTTGCGGGGAGAAGGGAATGCTGCGCTTCGCTCGCGAGGAAGGTTCGTGCTAGAGCACAAATGTATGGCACGCTCTGAAAACCGGACCTTCCTCGATGATCCCTCGCTATTCCCGCCCAGCCATGGTCGCGATCTGGGCGCCGCGGACGCGGTTCAAAATCTGGTTCGAGATCGAAGCGCATGCCTGCGACGCGCTGGCCGAGCTCGGCGTCATCCCGCAAGAGAGCGCCAAGGCGATCTGGGAAAAAGCCGGGCATGTCGAATTCGACGCCGCTCGGATCGACGAGATCGAGAAGACGACCAAGCACGACGTCATCGCCTTCCTGACCCATCTCGCCGAATTCATCGGCTCGGATTCGCGCTTCGTCCATCAAGGCATGACCAGCTCCGATTTGCTCGACACGTGCTTCGCCGTGCAATTGCAGCGCGCCGCCGACATCCTCATCGCCGATATCGACGCGCTCAACGCCGCGTTGAAGCGCCGCGCCTATGAGCACAAAATGACGCCGACGATCGGCCGCTCGCACGGCATCCATGCCGAGCCGACCACATTCGGCCTGAAGCTCGCTCAGGCCTATGCCGAGTTCAAAAGAGCGCGCGAGCGTCTCGTCGCGGCTCGCCGGGAGATTTCGACGGCGGCGATTTCCGGCGCGGTCGGCACCTTCGCCAATATCGACCCGCGCGTCGAGGAGTATGTCGCCGCGAAAATGGGCCTGGCGGCCGAGCCGATCTCGACCCAGATCGTCCCGCGCGACCGCCATGCGATGTTCTTCGCGACGCTCGGCGTCGTCGCCTCCTCGGTCGAGCGGTTGGCGACGGAAATCCGCCATTTGCAGCGCACCGAAGTGCTCGAGGCGGAGGAATATTTCGCCGAGGGGCAGAAGGGCTCCTCGGCCATGCCGCATAAGCGCAATCCCGTTCTGACCGAGAATCTCACCGGCCTCGCCCGGATGGTGCGCTCCGCCGTCACGCCGGCTCTGGAGAACGTCGCGCTCTGGCACGAGCGCGATATTTCGCATTCCTCGGTCGAGCGGATGATCGGCCCGGATGCGACGATCACGCTCGATTTTGCTTTGGCGCGGCTCGCCGACGTGATCGACAAGCTCGTTGTCTATCCCGAAAATATGAAGAAGAATCTCGACAAGCTCGGCGGGCTGATCCATTCGCAGCGCGTTCTGCTGGCGCTAACCCAGAAAGGCGTCAGCCGCGAGGACGCCTACGCCTATGTCCAGCGCAACGCGATGCCGGTCTGGCGAGGGGAGGGGGATTTCCTGACGCTGCTGAAAAAAGACAAGGACGTGGCGCGGGCGCTATCGCCCGGAGAGCTCGAAAGACTGTTCGACCTCGGCTATCACTTAAAGCATGTCGATACGATTTTCAGCCGGGTTTTCGGCGAATCCTCCCCCGTTTCGCGAAGCGGAACGGGGGAGGGGACCATGCGAAGCATGGTGGAGGGGGCTCCGGTCCATCAGGATAATCTCCAGCCGCCGGCGGCCCCCTCCACCGCGCTGACGCGCGGTCCCCCTCCCCCGCTTCGCGGGTGAGGAGAGGGCGTCAGGCGCCCGCCTTGATCCTCTCCGCCAGCGCCATCGCCGCGGCGGGATTGCGCTCCTTGAAACCGCTGATCACGTAAAGGTACACGTCGCGGCCGGCCTTTTCAGGGTGATGCTCGGCGACGGTCTTCAGCCCGTCCGGCGCGCCGCCTTGGGCCCATTCCTTCGCCCGCTTCGCCCAAAGATCGAGCGCCGCCGCCGAATAGCCGAGCTTCTCGTCCTTCGTCGTCCCCATGATGCGGATATAGACGAAAGGCGCGGTGACGTCGGCGATCTGCGGATACTCGCTGTCCGCGGCGATGATGATTGCGACGCCGTATTTGCGCGCCAGCGCGATGAAAGCGGGCGAGCGGAAGCTCTCATGGCGGACTTCGACGGCGTGACGAAGCTCGACGCCGCCGGCAGTCTTCGGCAGCAGCTTCAGGAACGCTTCGAAATCCTCCGGATCGAATTTCTTGAACGGCGGGAACTGCCAGTTGATCGGCCCGAGCTTGGCGCCGAGCTCGGCGACGCCGCTGTCCAAGAACGCTTTGATCGACTCGCCCGCCTCGGCCAGCGCGCGCCGATTGGTGATAAAGCGCGTGCCCTTCAGCGCGAAGACAAAGCCGTCCGGCGTCTCGTCGCGCCATTTGATGAAGCTCGCCGGCTTCTGTAGGCCGTAATAGGTGCCATTGATCTCGATCGAATTGAGCTTGCGGCTGGCGTATTCGAGCTCGCGCTTTTGCGTGAGGCCGTCCGGATAGAAGGTCCCGCGCCAGGGCTCGTACGTCCAGCCGCCGATTCCGATATGAATGCGCGGCTTTGCGCCTTTGCTCATCGCCCCTCCCTGCGCCTCGCGGCGCTCAGGTCTCGAAAATCGTCAGCTTTTCCGGCGCGCCGCGCAGCACGGCGCGAATCGGCAATTCTTCCGCCGGACCCTCGCCAAGCGCTTTTTTCAGCACCGCGCGCTTGTCTTCCCCCTCGATATGCAGCGCAATCGACTGGGCGCGAAGAATGACGCGCGCGGTGAGAGTCAGCCGCGGCTCCGCGGCGTCGGGCGCGTTCATCGGCAGGACGAGCGCCCGCTCGCCGGGATTCATCGCCGCTTCAAGATTGTCGCCGCCGGGAAACCACGATGCGGTGTGGCCGTTCTCGCCCATGCCGAGCACGACGAGGTCGGCCGGCAGGGGCAGGCGGGCGATGCGCGCCTGCGCCGCGGCCAATTCCTGTTCCGGCGAAAGCCGATTATCCGCAAGGGGCGCGAAGCGGGCTTCGGCCGCGCGGTTTTGCAGCAAATGTTCGCGCACCAATTTGGCGTTGGAGCGCGGATTATTCTCCGATACGCGGCGCTCGTCGGCGAGCGACACATTGACCCGGCTCCAGTCGATATCCTGATGCGACAGGCGCTCGAAATAGAGTTCGGGCGTCTTGCCGCCCGAGACGATGAGCGTCGCCTCGCCACGCGCGGCGACGGCTTCCTGGAGCAGCGAAGCCGACCATTCCGCGAAAGCCTCGGCGAGGCTGTCGCTTGACGGAAAATCGCGCCGGGCGATCGGCGCCGTTTCGAGATCAGCAGCAAGAGCAGTCATTCGAATTCCTCATTCCAAGTGCGTCCATCGCGCTCGATGAGCGCAATCGACGCCGCAGGGCCCCAGGAGCCTGCGGCATAGGGCCGCGGCGGCTCGCGCAATTGCGCCCAAGCCTCGCGGATCGGATCAATGAAGCGCCAGGCGGCCTCCACCTCGTCGCGCCGCATGAACAAGGTCGCGTTGCCGCGCACCACGTCCATCAACAATCGCTCGTAAGCGTCAATCGACAGGCCGGCAAAGGCTTTGGCGAAGCTCATGTCGAGCGGCACGTGCTTTAAACGCATGCCGCCAGCGCCCGGCTCCTTGATCATCAGCCATAATTTGATGCCTTCGTCCGGCTGGACGCGGATGACGAGGCGGTTCGCCGGTATGCCGTCGGAATTGGACTCGAAGATGGCGTGCGGGACCCGCCTGAATCCGATCACGATTTCCGAAAAACGCTGCGGCAGCCGCTTGCCCGTGCGCAGGAAGAACGGCACCCCGGCCTAGCGCCAATTGGCGACGCCGATTTTCAGCGCGACGAACGTCTCGGTGTCGCTCGATTCCTTGCCGATGTCGTCCAGATAGGAGGGAACCGGTTTGCCGTCGGCGATCCCGGCGCGATATTGACCGCGCACGGTGACGGCGGCCGCATTGGCGACATTGATCGGCTCGAGCGATTTCAAGACTTTAAGCTTTTCGTCGCGCAACGCGTCCGCGTCGAGCGAGCGCGGCGGCTCCATGGCGACGAGGCACAGCAATTGCAGCATGTGGTTCTGCGTCATATCGCGCAGCGCGCCGGCGCCGTCATAGTAGGCGCCGCGGCCCTCGACGCCGAGCGTCTCGGCCACCGTGATCTGGACATGATCGATATGGGCGGCGTTCCACAGCGGCTCGAACAATGCATTGGCGAAACGCAGCGCCATCAAGTTCTGCACCGTCTCCTTGCCGAGATAGTGATCGATGCGGAAGATGCGG
>DATGLU010000663.1:0-2329 GCA_035294045.1 Roseiarcus sp.
AATCGTCAGCCAAAGCGGCGTGCCCTCGCGGATCATGTCATAGGCGGCGTCGTTGCCGTCCATGCTGACGACGAAGGGCTTGTGCTCGAGGTGGGATTGCTGCACCGCGCGCGCCGCGGCGACGCCGACCTCGTCCCAGCCCATCCAGATCGCCTTCACGTTCTTGTGGCCGGTCAGATAGTCGGTGACCTTGTTGAACGTGTCGTCGACCTGCCCGGGGACCTTGATCTCCATCTCGGTGACTTTGAGCTTCTTGTATTCGCCGACAACGGCGTGGAAGCCCGCATCGCGCTCGGCAAGGGCGGGCAGCACCGTCCAGTTCATCTTCAGCACCTCGCCTTCGCCGTCGATGCGGGCGGCCAAAGCGGAGGCGGAAAAGACGCCGTCGGCGACATTGTTCGAGCCGATATCGACGGTGATGCCCGGCACCATGCCGGAAAAGGTCGAGACGAAGGGAATGTGGGCCTTCGCCGCGTTGGCGATAACGCCGCCCATTTGCGTATTGGCGGAGGCGATGTTGATCAGCGCGTCGAAGCCGCGGGTGATGAAGGTGTTGGCCTGATTGTTGGTGGCGACCTGGTCGCCATTGCCGTCATAGGTCTCGACCGTCCAACCGCGCGCCTTGGCGGCGGCGGTCGCCGATTCGATCATCGTGTGAATGGTCGGCGAGGCGCCGTTCACCGAGAAGATCGCGACTTTCAGCGCGGTTTTGGATTTTTCTTGCGCGGCCGCTGAGCCGACAAGAGCGGTCGTCGCCAAAAGCGCGGCCGCGGCGGCAATCAAGGTCTTCACCTGCATGCTTCCCTCCCTGCGAGCGTGAACCTTTCGAGGGAGAAGACGGACGGAAGCCGGCGCCCCGTCGCGGCGCGGCTTTCCTCCCGGATCGCGTCCGCTCGCTCCTCTGCGTCTCCTCCAGGCGGCGTTTTTAGCGTCCGCCGCAGCTTGTTAACGCGAAGCGTAGCGGCGGCGTCCAAGATCGTCAACAGTTTTGCTCAACATTATTGTCATACAATGTCGCATGACGTAAGACTCGTCTCGCCCGCGCAAGATCCGGCGAGGGAGGAATGGCCGTTCTCATCACCGGCGGCACGAAAGGCCTCGGCCTCGCCATCGCGCGGCGCTTCGCCAAGCCACGCGCCGATATTTTCATGGTCTATCGGCAAGACCAAGCCGCCGCCGCGAAAGCGGCGGCCGAGATCGCGGCGCTCGGCGCGCGGCCGCATCCGATCCGTGCGGATCTGGCGACGCCGGCTGGCGCGCGCCTGCTCATCGACAACGTCGCGGCGAAGACCGATCGGCTCGACCTCATCGTCCATGGCGCGGTGAAGGTGCTGGTCGACCCGCTGCTGGACGCCGATCCTGACGCCTTGGCCGCCGCGCTGACGCTGAACGGCGCGTCGCTCGTCTTTCTCGTCCAGGCGGCGCGCCCGCTGCTCAAGCGCGGCGCCAGCATCATTTTCCTTTCCAGCCGCGGCAGCCGGCAGGTCGTTCCCGCCTATGGCGCGATCGGCGCCGGCAAGGCCCTTGGCGAAGCGCTGATGCGCTATCTCGTTCCCGAGCTCGCGCCGCTCGGCCTGCGCATCAACGCCGTCGCGCCGGGAACCTTGGACACCGAGGCGGTACGCAACCTGTTCGGCGCGGGGACCGACGCGTTCCTCGCCAGCGAGGCGGCGGGCAATCCGAGCGGCCGCAACATCGCGCATGACGATTATGTCGGCCTCATCGAGTTCCTCGCCGGGCCGGAGGCGTCGATGATCCAGGGCCAGACCGTCTTCGTCAATGGCGGCCAGTACGTGATTGCGTGAGCGAAGGGAGGGCGCCTTGGGCGGCAGAGGACGGCTCACGCGTGAAAGGCTTGGCTATTCGATGCCGGCCGACGCGCCGGCGTACCAGGCGCCGCCCTATCACTACCGCAACGCGCAGGCGGTCTCGATCAAGTTCGAAACCGACCCGGACGCCGCCCTCGACGCCTTGCCCGAGCCGCTGGAGCTGATCGAGCCGGCTTGCGCCAATCTCTCGGTCTATTGGTACCCGTTCAGCACGTTCGGTCCGTATCACGAGGCGATTTTGCGGCTCTATGCGCGCCATGACGGCAAGCCGCTCACCTATATCCAGCAGATTTTCGTCGACGCCGAGCCGCCGCTTCTCGCCGGCCGCGAAGTCTGGGGCTTTCCGAAGAAGCTCGCGCAGATCGAACTGGCGCGCGATCGCGACATGATTGTCGGTAAGCTGGAGCGGCCGGCGGGCGTCAGGCTCGCGACGATTGTGATGCGGCCCGAGCAGCCGGTCTCGCAACTCGGCTCGAACGGCCCGACGACCGGGCTCCGGA
>DATGLU010000664.1:0-2448 GCA_035294045.1 Roseiarcus sp.
GACCGGCAGGCCGGAGAAGCGCGCCGCGGTTTCATTGTTGCCGATCGCATAGAGCGTACGTCCGAACGTCGTGCGGTCGAGCGCGATTCCGGCGATGACGATGGCGATCAGAAGGAGCCAAAGCTGGGCCGGCACGCCGAAAAGATTTTCCTGGCCGACGAAATAGAACCATTGCGGATAGCCGCGCACCGAATGGGCCTGGCTGATCCCCTCGGCGAGGCCGCGATAGAGGGCGAGCGTCGCGATCGTCATGATCAGCGGCGGCACTTTCAGCCGGGTGATGACCAGGCCGTTGAAGAAGCCCGCCGCGGCGCCGACGAACAGGCAAAAAACGATCGCCAAGGGGAGGGGAAAATCGAAATTCTTCCACGAATAACCGAGCAGGATCGCGCAGAGCCCGACCGTCGAGCCGACCGAGAGATCGATGCCGCCGGTGACGATGATGAAGGTCATCGGCAAGGCGATCAGCCCGACCTCGGTGGTCAGCCGGCCCTGATTGAGCAGATTGTCGACGGTCAAGAAGCGATTGTTCAGGACGCCGAGAATGATCAGCGCGACGACGAGGATCGCCGCGAGCATGGTCTCGTGGCGGAGCAGCCACCACGGCGCTGCGCGCTTGGCGGCGCGGGGGAGGGGGATTTCGCTCATCGCGCTCATGCTCCCGCCATTCGCCGACGCCGCAAAATATCGGCGATCACGGTCACGAGAATGAGCACGCCCTGGACCGCCCTGATCCAATAGGGCGAGACGTTGATGAAAACCAGCGCGCTGGCGATTTCGGCGATCAAAACCGCGGCCAAAGTAGAGCCGATGACCGTGCCGACGCCGCCGAGAATGCTCACGCCGCCGACCACCGAAGCGGTGATGATCGTCAATTCGAGGTTGGGCGGCACGGTCGACTGGATGACACGAAGCTGGGTGGCGTAGAGCAAGGCGGCGATGCCGGCGAAAAAGCCGTGCAGCGCGAAGACCATGACGACGGTGCGACGCTGCGAGATGCCGCAAAGCCGCGCCGCTTCGCCATTGCCGCCGACCGCGTAAATGGCGCGGCCGCGCGCTGAATAGCGCATCCACCAGGCGGCGAGGAGCGTCGCTAGGATCATCAGGAAGACGGGCATTGGCACGAAGCCGAAAAGCTCGATATCGGCGAGATGGAAGCTCTCGGGCAAATCGGTGATCCATTTGCCGCCGGTCACGCTGATCAGGCCGCCTTTGAGGATCGACAGCATGCCGAGCGTCACCACGATCGCTGGAATGCGCAAATACGCAATGACGACGCCCTGCAGGCCCATGACCAGGATGCCGACCAGCAGCGGCGCCAGCCAGGTGACGGCGGTCGGCGCGCCGTCCACAGCCAATGTGCCGCTGAGCGTTGCAAGGACGCCGATCAGCGAGCCGACCGAAATGTCGATATTGCCGGAGATGATCACCATCGACATGCCGACCGCGGCGACGGCGATATAGGCGTTGCCGAGCAGCACGTCGGAAAGGTTGCGCGTCGCGAGGAAGCGCGGATTGTCGAGGCCGACGACGATGGCGAGGCCGATCACCGCGATGGCGAGCAGCGCTTCCTGCGAAGCAAAAGCGCCGAGAAGGCGGCGCGGCTCGGCCTCGGCGCGGGAGAACGTCGCCGCCGTCATGCCGCTTTCTCCGCGCCTTCGCTGCCCATCATCGCCGCGCCGGCCGCTTCTTGCGTCGCCTCGGCGCGCGAAAATTCGGCGACGATACGGCCTTCGCGCATGACGAGGACGCGATCGCTCATGCCCAGCACTTCCGGCAACTCGCTCGAAATCATCAGGATGGCGAGGCCTTGCGCCGCCAGTTCGCCCATCAGGCGATGGATCTCCGCCTTGGCGCCGACATCGATGCCGCGCGTCGGCTCGTCGAGGATCAGGAGCTTCGGCTGGTTGGCGAGCCATTTGCCGAGCACGATCTTCTGCTGGTTGCCGCCGGAAAGCTTGCCGGCGACTTGTTCGAGCGAGCTCGTCTTGACCGAAAAGCGCTTCACGCCGTCGCTGGCGAGCTTTCGCTCGGCGGCGCGGTCGATGAAGCCGCCCAAAGCGACCTTGCCGAGCGCGGCGAGGCTGAAATTTTCGAGCACCGTCATCGGCCGCACGAGGCCTTGCGTGCCGCGATCTTCCGGCACGTAGGCGACGCCGAGTGCGCGGGCTTGCGCCGGCGAGCGGATTTCGACTTTCTTGCCGGCGATCCGGATTTCGCCGCCCTCGGCGGGCGTTACGCCGAAAATCGTCTGCGCCAGCTCGCTGCGGCCCGAGCCGACCAGGCCGGCAAGGCCGACAATCTCGCCGGCGCGGACGGTCAGGCTGATCTTCTTGGTGAGCGGCCGTCTTTCAAGCTCTTTAACCTCAAGCACCGGCTCGCCGATCGGGACGGTGATTTTCGGGAAGAGACTCTCGATCTTGCGGCCGACCATCAATTGGACAAGCT
>DATGLU010000665.1:0-3890 GCA_035294045.1 Roseiarcus sp.
TAGGGATTGCCGCGGCCGTCGGAGCGCTCCTCGATGCGCAGCAATTCGGTGTCGCGCTTGCCCTGCGTCGTCACCGCGATTCCGACCACCTCACTGGGGCCGCAATGCGGAAAATTGACGTTCAGCAGCACGCCGGGCGGCACGCCCTGTTTCAAGGCGCGCTCGATGATCCCCGGCGCATGCGCCCTGGCGCATTCCCAGCGGATGCCTTTGTGCCCCTCCCCGCCATAGGCCTGCGACAAGGCGATCGACGGCGCGCCGATCAGCGTCCCCTCCATCGCCGCGGCGATGGTGCCTGAATAGGTTACGTCCTCGGCGACGTTCTGGCCGCGATTGACGCCGGACAGGATCAGATCGGGCTTGCGCTCGGCCATGATCTTGCGCACCCCCATGATGACGCAGTCGGTCGGCGTGCCGCGAATGGCGTAATGGCCCTCGCTGATCTGGCGCAGGCGCAGCGGATCGTTGAGCGAGAGCGAATGGGCGACGCCGGACTGGTCGGTCTCTGGGGCGACAACGACGATGTCGTCGGAAAAAGTACGGGCGATCTCTTCGAGAATCGCCAGGCCCGGCGCGTAAACGCCGTCGTCATTGGTGAGCAAAATGCGCATCGCGAACCCGTCCGGCGGCTGAAGCCGCCCATCGGCGCTTTCTAACCCGCCTGACTGATTCGCGCGACGCGCCTGAGCGAGGGAGCCGCCATGCCGCTATTGCGTGCAGGGCTGCTCGGGCAAAAGCTCGAACTTGGACAATTGAGCGGCGAGGACGAACTGGCCGTAGTCGAGCTTCAAGCTCCCCAAGACGCCGTCTTCGTAGAGGTCGAACGAGAGGACGTAATCCGGCGGGGCGTCTTTTTTCGACTCGTCGAAATAGGAAATCGTCACCGGCCAACGCCGGACCGATTTCAGCGCCGCGGCGGTCGTCGCGTCCGGGCTCGGCTCGGTGGCCTCCTTGCCGATCACGGTCAGCGTGTCGAAAATCTTCTCGCCGGTATCGGAGCCGTCATAGACCCGCGCTTCGAGCGTGCGGGTTCCGGCTTTGGCGGCCTCGATCACATGGAAAAGATGCTGCGTCGGGAACAAGATGTCCTTGCCGAGTTTCAGCGTTTCCTGCTTGGGCTGCTTGAGGCTGACGGAAATCTCGCCGGCGGCGTCGCGCGCCGCGCTGCCGTCGACGGTCGGCTGCGAGGCGTCGCCGATCGTCGAGTCGATCTTGAAGCGCATCTTCTTGCTTTGGCCGTCTTCGAAGGTGATCGCCCGTGTGTCGGAATCCATCGGGTCGCCTTCGTTGCGCTGCAATTCGGTCACCTGCCGGAAATCCGAGGCGTAGCCTTCGCAGGCCGAGCCGCGAAATTCGTAAGCGATCATGCCGCTCGCCGCGACCGGCGCTTGCAAGCCGTCGCCCTTGGCAAGCGAGATCGTATAGACGGCGCGGTGCGAGAGGAAGGGAACGGCCGGATTGGCTTTTGCCGGCCCAGCTAGGCTCAAGGCAAGAATCGCGAGGGCGAAAGTCGCCTTCATGCAAATGCTCCTAAAATGGCATTGGCTCCGTCACGCCGCTCAGCAATGCGATTTACGGCAGGCGTTTGCAAGCGCACCCGGGTTGCCCTACGCCTTACGGGCCGCATGAATGCGCTGCAAAAGGCGGCGTGTTTGTGGCGGAAACCGAGCGGACGGAGAATATTTCATGAGTCGCATCGCCGCGCGCCTGAAAGAATTGGGGATAGAACTGCCCAGCCCCGTCGCGCCGGTCGCCAATTATGTCCCGACCGTTCGCCAGGGCGCCCTGCTGTTCGTCTCCGGCCAGTTGCCGATCGGGCCCGACGGCAAGCTCGCGCCGGCTCATGCCGGCAAGCTCGGCCCTGGCTCTGATGTCGAATCCGGCCGCGCCGCGGCTCGGCTCTGCGCGATTAACCTCTTGGCGCAGGCCAAGGCGGCGCTGGGCGACCTCGACTCGATCCGCCGGGTCGTCCGGCTCGGCGGCTTTTTCAACGTCGCTGGGGCTTTCGACGCGCTGCCGCAGGCAATGAACGGCGCATCCGACCTGATGGGCGAGCTTTTCGGCGACAAAGGCCGCCATGCCCGAACCACGGTCGGCGTCGCCCATCTGCCGCTCAACGCCCTCGCCGAGATCGAAGCGATTTTCGAGGTCGCCTGATGGCGCGGAACGCGCCCGATTGGCTGACGGCGCAGCCGATCGCTCATCGCGGCCTGCACGACGCCCGGCGCGGCCTTATCGAGAATACGCTAGAAGCCGCCGAGGCGGCCGTGCTCGGCGGCTTCGCCATCGAATGCGATATCCAGCTCAGCGCCGACGGCGCGGCGATAGTGTTCCACGACGAGACGCTCGAACGACTGACCGAAGCGACAGGCGCCTTGAGAGAGAAAAGCGCCGCCGCTTTGGCGGCGATCCGCTTTAAAATCGGCGACGCGAAAATCCCGCGCTTTCGCGACCTGCTCGATCGCGTCGCCGGTCGGACTCCAATCATCTGCGAGATCAAGAGCGCGTTTAACGGCGATGGCCGGCTCGCCGACGCGGCGGCGAAGCTCGCCGCTTCTTACGCCGGCCCGCTGGCGTTCAAGAGCTTCGATCCTTTCGTCGTCGCGCGCCTGCGCCGCGCCAGGCTCGATCGGCCGTTGGGCATCGTCGCGGAAGCGAGCTATGCGGGCGCGTCCTGGCGGACCCTGTCGCCGGCGCAAAAATCGGAATGCGCGAATTTCCTTCATTACGGCCAAACGCGGCCCGACTTTCTGTCTTTCTGCGTCGACGACCTGCCCCATCCGACGCCCTTCCTGCTGCGCGCGCTCAATCGAATGCCGGTGATGGCCTGGACCGTGCGCCGCGCCGAGCAGCGACGAAAGGCGGCGCAATGGGCCGATCAGATCGTTTTCGAAGGCGACGCGGCGCATTTGTAGCCGCGGTCGGCGACCGCGGCGGCTGCCCGGCTGGCGGGGGCGGAGCCGCGGTCAGCGACCGCGGCTACAGCGCGCCGCGCCTTGCCGCATTGCACAACGCGGCGGCGCTCCTATTCTAAGGGCATGTCCACGCCACGCCTGAACGCCCGCGTCGCCCGCGCCATCGCCGAGGTCGGGGCGGCCGAATGGGATTCCTGCGCCAATCCGCCCGGCCTTTCCGAGCCGGAGGCGTCCGGCGAGCGCTTCAATCCGTTCATCAGCCACGCTTTCCTTGATGCGCTCGAACGATCCGGCTCGGTCGGCGGGCGGAGCGGCTGGACGCCGCTTCACGTGCTCATCGAGGACGAAGCCGGCCGCCTCCTCGCGTGCGCGCCGGCCTATCGCAAGACTCATTCGCGCGGCGAATATGTCTTCGATCACGCCTGGGCCGACGCCTATGAGCGGGTCGGCGGCCATTATTATCCGAAGCTCCAGATCGCGGTGCCGTTCACGCCGGTGACCGGCCGGCGCTTGCTGGTCGCGCCCGGTCCGCGCGCCGAGGAGGCGCGCGCGACCCTGATCGGCGCGCTGCGCGGCCTGCGGCAGGCTATCGAGGCCTCCTCGATCCATGTCACCTTTCCGGACCGGCGCGATTGCGCGGCGCTTGTCGCTACGGGATTTCTCGAGCGGCATGGCGAGCAGTTTCATTTCTTCAACGACGGTTACGCCGATTTCGACGCCTTTCTTGCCGCCCTCTCGTCGAGAAAGCGCAAGACGATCCGCCGCGAGCGCGCCGAAGCTCTCGGCGACGACGTGGCCGTCGAATGGGTCACCGGCCCGGCGCTCGCCGAAAAGCACTGGGACGCGTTCTTTGCTTTTTATATGGATACCGGCTCGCGCAAATGGGGCTCGCCGTACCTTACGCGCGACTTCTTTTCGAAGGTCGGGGCGACCTTGGCCGACCGCATCCTGCTCATCCTCGCCAAGCGAAAGGGA
>DATGLU010000666.1:0-13830 GCA_035294045.1 Roseiarcus sp.
GGCCTATAGCGGCACATTCCATTCGATTGGCGCGCGGCTCTTGCGCGACTATGCCGAGCGGCTTGGCCTCGAATCGGGCTTCACCATCCATGACCGCGAGGACTCGGCCGATCTTCTCAACCTTGTCCGCCACGAGCTGAAACTTTCCGAGCATAACGAACGCTTTCCGACCAAGGGGACGTGCCTCGCCATCTATTCGCGCACAGTCAACGCCAAAACCGAGCTCGCCGAGACGCTCGGCCGGCATTTTCCCTGGTGCGCCGCGCATGAAAAGGAATTGCGCAGCCTATTTGCCGGGTACGTCGAAGCCAAGCAGCGGCAAAGCGTGCTCGATTACGACGACCTCCTGCTCTATTTCGCCCAGATGATGCAGATCGCGCCGATCGCCGCGGAAATCGCCGGCCGCTTCGATCATCTGCTTGTCGACGAATACCAGGACACCAATCGGTTGCAGCACGAGATCGTGCTCGCCTTGCGGCCGAAGGGGCGCGGCCTCACCGTGGTCGGCGACGACGCCCAGGCGATCTATTCCTTCCGCGCCGCGACGGTGCGCAACATTCTCGATTTTCCGAAGGATTTCGATCCGCCGGCGCGGATCGTCACGCTCGATCAGAACTACCGCTCGACCAAGGCGATCCTCGACGCCTCGAACGCGGTGATCGCGCTTTCGCCGCAGCGTTTCGCCAAAGAGCTGTGGACCGATCGCGGCGGCGGCGCGCGTCCCGTCCTCGCGACGGTCGGCGAAGAGAGCGACCAGGCGCGCTATGTCGCGACCCGCGTCCTTGCCGCCCGGGAAGCCGGCGCGAGCTTGCAGTCGCAAGCCGTGCTGTTCCGCACCGCCCATCACAGCGCCGCTTTGGAGCTGGAGCTGACCCGACGCAACATCCCCTTCGTCAAATATGGCGGCCTGAAATTTCTCGACGCGGCGCATGTCAAGGACGCGCTCGCCATGCTGCGCTTCGCGCAAAATCCGCGCGACCGCATCGCCGGCTTCCGCGTCGCCTTGACCTTGCCGGGCGTTGGCCCGGCCAGCGCCGAGCGCATCGTCCAGGCTGCGGAGCAGAACGGCCTGGCGGCGCTCGCCGATTGGCCGGCGCCGGCGCGGGCGGCGGCGGATTTCAAGCCGTTCGCGGAAATCCTGCGCGATCTCGCCGCCGGCGGCGAATGGCCGGCGGACCTCAACCGCGTCGTCGAATGGCTGCGCCCGCATATCGAGCGCCGCTTCGACGATTTTTCCGTCCGCCTCGCCGATCTCGACGCGCTGGAGCGGATCGGCGCGACGTACCCGTCGCGCGAGCGCTTCCTTTCCGAGCTGACGCTCGATCCGCCCGACGCAACCAGCGACGAGGCCGGGCCGCCGCATCGCGACGAGGACTTCCTCATCCTCTCGACCATCCATTCGGCCAAGGGCCAGGAATGGCGCTCGGTTTTCGTGCTCAACGCGGTCGACGGCTGCATTCCGTCCGAGCTCGCCACCGGCTCGCGCGACGAGATCGAGGAGGAGCGCCGGCTGCTCTATGTGGCGATGACGCGCGCCCGCGACGAGCTGACCCTGATCGTTCCGCAGCGCTTCTATGTGCACAATCAGCCGCGTTCCGGCGACAAGCACGTCTATGCCAGCCGCACCCGCTTCATCCCGCCAAAGCTGCTCGGACTTTTCGACCATGTCGCCTGGCCGCCGCCGCAGCGCGAGCCCGCGCCCGCCCGCGCCGAGGGCCCGCGCGTCGACCTCGCCGAGAAAATGCGCGCGATGTGGCGGTGAGGGTTGTAGGCGCGGTCGGCGACCGCGCCTACCGCGGCTACGGCGCCGCCCGCGTGCGCCCGCTGCGTCGCGGCGCCTCCCGCCTTCGTAAGTACCGCAGCACAAGGCCCGTCACCTCGTCCACAAACGCGCCGGCCTTGCCGTCGGCGAGCATGTCCGGGCGGTGGAGGACCGCGCTATGGGTCAGCGCCTCCACCGTCGTCGCCAAGACGAAAGCGGCGAGATCGAGATCGGCGACGCCGATCTCGCGGCGATGGGCTTCGAGATAATCTCGAAAGAGCGCGCCGGCGTTCGCCTGGACGGATTCGATATTGGCGAGCTTTCCGGTGCGCGGCGCCTCCTCGGCCAGCACGCGGTGGAGCTTCGGATCGACCCGATGGGCGTCGATCGCAGCCGCGACCAGTTCGCGCGTTGCGATCTCGACTGGACTTGCTGCGACCTTCACAAGAGCGTCGCGAACCACTTGCCATAATTCTTGAGCGTGGCGCTCGATCACGGCCGCGACCAACGCCTCCTTGCTCGGGAAATACTGGTAAAGCGAGCCGATGCTGACGCCGGCCAAAGCCGCGATCTTGTTGGTGCTCGCCCGGTCATAGCCTTCCTTTCTCAAAATGCGAGCGGTCGCTTCGACAAGCGCATCGACGGTTAGACGCGATCGCTTCTGCGAGGCCATTTTTCTGGGAGTTGTTTGCGGCCGGCGGGCCATGCGCGGGTTTCCATAAAGCGAGTATACAAAGCGAGCTTTCGCTCATATCTTTTCTACATCGAGATACGAGCGGCGGCGAATCGAATGTCGAGCAGCATCATGGGACAGCGCGCAAAATACGGGGTGGACGCTCCGGGGGTCGTCCGCGCGCATATTGTTTCGGGATTTCTGCTGGCGGCGTTCGCGGCGATTGGCCTTGCGGCGCCAAACTTCCTTCCTGCGCCGGCGAGCATTGGCGCGGCGTCCATCGCCGTCCTTCTTCTCTTCTACGCGGCGGTCATGGTGCGGTCGAGCCTTGTCGGCAAGAAACGAATACGCGACCGCCTCGTCGCAGCGCTTGCTCTTTCGGGAAACGAGCGCGTGCTCGACGCGGGATGCGGCCGAGGGCTGGCGCTTATCGGTTGCGCGAAAAAGCTGGCGACGGGCAAGGCCGTCGGCGTCGATCTTTGGGCCGCGAAGGATCTTTCCAACAACAATCCGGAAGCGACACTAGCCAACGCCGCCGCGGAAGGCGTGGCCGAGCGGGTCGAGGTGCAGACGGGAGACGTCACAAAGCTGCCGTTTCCCGACGCGTCGTTCGACGCCGTCATCTCGATGACGGTGCTCCACAATATTCCGACGCGCGGCGCGCGCGATCAGGCCTTGCGCGAACTTGTTCGCGTGCTGAAGCCGGGCGGACGTTTGGCGCTTTTCGATCTCTTGCACATGGCGCGCTACACCGAAGTCTTGCAGGGCGCGGGCATGGACGTCCACGACTTGGGTCGCGATTTTCTCTGGCTCCTACCCTGCCGCTCGCTTCTAGCGCAGAAGCCGCCCGCTCGTTGAGCCCTCGATCTCCGACATGCGCCTGCAGCCGCGGTCGACGACCGCGGCTGCGGTGTGAGAATGGTTGCGACGCTCGCCGGCTTCGCCGAATATCGCCTGGAGCAAATGAGAGGCGGCATGGAGCAAAGCAAGGCGGTTTCGCAGACACGGATCGACGGGCGCGCGGCTTTCACGTGCGCGGCCTACCTGATCGGCGTCGGGCTGACGTTCCTCTTGGAGCGGATCGGCGCGCCGAACGGCTTGGTGCGGGTGCTCGCGCCGATTTTGGCGCTGGCCGCGATCGTCCTCATCGGGGCGCTGACCCGCACGACCCGCATCGCGGCCTTCTACGCCGCCGATCACGCCGGCGCGCCGCGCTATGGCGCGGCGGCATACGCGGCGATCGCGGCGAGCCTTGTCGCCTGCGCCGCGCAAGACGGCGGCCTCGCCGCGCCGCGCCTTGCCGCGCTGGCGGTCGGCTTCGCGCTCGCCGCGCTCATCGTCGCGCCGCTGGCGCGAAGCGTCGGGGCCACGTCGCTGCGCGATGTCGTCTCGGCGCGCTACAAAATTCTGCCGCTGCGGCTGGTTCTCGCCGGCGCCTGTTTCGCGATCGGCGTCCTGATCGCCGCGGCGGGATACGAGGTCGCGGCCGATACGCTGCCGAACCTGCTTGGCCTGTCGCGCGACGGCGCGATCGCGGCGATCGGCGTGATCCTCGCATTGATCGTCGCGCCGGGCGGGCTGGCCGGGCTGTTCTGGGTCGCGGCCGCCGCCGCCGGCATGATCGGGCTGGTCCTTTTCCTGCCGATCGGCTGGCGGATCGCCGCCGATTCCGGCGCCGGCGCGCCGCTCCTCGGCGGCGGCGCCGAAATCGCCGCCAGCCTCGCCCGCGCCGCGGCGCGGTTGAGCGCCGCCCCGCCGGCCCGCTCCGGCTTCGACGATGTCGCCGTCGCGCTCGGCGCGGCCATCCTGCCGCCGCTGGCGACCAGCGCCTTCGCCAGCGCCGCGGCGTCGTCGGCAAGGCGGGCCGGCCTGTTCGGCATTGCGGCGTCGGTTTTGTTCGCGCTCGCTTTCGCCCTCGGCGCGCCGCTTTGGCAGGCTTATCAGGGCGTCGCCGGCCCAAGCCTGCGCGCCAGCGCGTTGCTGATCAGTGCGATCCTCTGCGCGGCGGCGGGCGTGCACACCGCCTCGCGCGCGACCAGCGCCGAATCCGCCTATGGCTACGAGAACGTCCTCGCCAGCGCGCGCCTCGCCCGCTCGCGCGGCCTGGCGCTTCTCGCGGTCGGGATCGGCGCGCTATGCGCCCTGAACCACGCGGTCAGGCCGGCCGAGGCGCTGGTCGGCGCGCTGGCGCTGTCCCTCGCCTTTCTCGGCCCGCCGCTCGCTCTGGCCGCCTCCTCCCGCAGCCGCGCGGTTCACGCGATCGCGTCGGTCGCGACCAGCCTGGCGACGATCGCCGCGTTGGCCTGGACCAATGGCTCGGCCTTCGTCCTCGCGCAGGCCCCCGCCGTGGCGCTGACCGGGGCGGCGGCCGGCTTTGCTTTGGGCTGGGCGGCGAGCCTTTTCGGCGGCTCGCCGCGCCAGGCCGAGCCGCCGGCAACGCTTTTCGTCGAATCGCCGTTCGATCCAGGCGCTTGAGCTACAGAGCGAGGAGTTGCAGCGCCTCCTGATGGACGCGCTTGTCGCCGGCGGCGACGATCCGCCCGCCGGCCGCAGGGTCGCCCCCGTCCCAGGTCGTCACCACGCCGCCGGCGCCCTCGACGATCGGCACCAAGGCGACGATATCGTGTGGCTTCAGTCCGGCCTCGACGACGATGTCGACGAAGCCGCCGGCGAGCGCGCAATAGCCGTAGCAATCGGCCCCGTAACGGCAGAGGCGCGCCTTATCCTCGACCCGCCGAAAGGCCGGCGCTTCGGCCTCGTTGAACATTTGCGGCGCTGTGGTCATCAGCGTCGCTTCGGCAAGCGAGGGGCAGGTGCGGACATGGAGCGGGCGGCTCGTCGGCGAATCGTTGCGGCTTGCAGCGAGGCCGCGCCAGCCGGCGCTGACCCCGTCGCCGAAATAGCGCTCGCGCGTGAAAGGCTGCGACATCATCCCATAGACCGGCCGGCCGCGATGGGTGAGGCCGATCAAAGTGCCCCAGGTCGGCAGGCCGGAGATGAAGGCCTTGGTGCCGTCGATCGGATCGAGAACCCACACATATTCGGCGTCCGGCCGTTCGACGCCGTATTCCTCGCCGATAACGCCATGAGCGGGGAAGGTCTGCGCGATGAGCCGGCGCATGGCGACCTCCGCAGCCCGGTCGGCCTCGGTGACCGGATCGAAGGCGCCGCCGCGCGATTTATCCTCGGCGCCGATCGCGCTGCGAAAGAAAGGCAGAATCACCTCGGCCGAGGCTTGCGCGAGGCGATCGACAAAGCCCGAAAAATCAATCGCGGTCATCCGCCCGCTCCTGCGAAAGCGGCGCGTCTCCTATACGCCTCCTTCATGTGAAAGCGGCGTCGGCATAGCAAGATAATCATATAAATCCCTGTTCTGGCGGCGAGTTCTTGTCCCGACCGTGTTTGCCGCCGTCGGCCTCGCCGCCAGCGACCCCAAGGCCGGAACCAGTTTTTCCACCGGATGGAAAAATAGCGCTTGCTTTTGGTGCGGCGCAGTTCGATATTGTTGCGGTGCGGCATGACCTGCCGCATATGCCCTCCTTGGGCGTTTCCTCCCTAGACTTGGGCCGCTTGTGGCGACACAGGCGGCCTCCTTTTTTCTCCCCTTGCGAGCGGGCGAGAGGGGCTATTCCGCCGCCAGGGGCGGCCGGGCGATTTCGCGCCCGATGCGGATAATCAGCGTCTCGACCACGGCTTGCAGATTGGCGGCAAGCTCCGCCCAGCGCTCCGACTTCGCCACCGTCCGCTCGTCCATGTAAAGCGCCCGGTTGATCTCGATCTGGACCGCGTGGCGGCGGCTGGCCGGCGCGCCATAATGCTCGGTGATGAAGCCGCCGGCATAGGGCTTGTTGCGGCGAACCGAATAGCCGAGCTGGCGCAGCCTCTGCTCCAAAATCTCGACCACCCAGAGCGCGGCGCTCGCCCCGTAACGGTCGCCGATCACGAAATCGGGCGCCGCGCTGTCGGCGACATTGGACGGCATCGAATGGCAGTCGAGCAGCACGGCAAGGCCGAAGCGGCCGGCCGCCCGCTCGATCAGGCCGCGCAACGCGTTGTGATAGGGCGCATAGAGCTTGGCGATGCGCTCCATCGCCTCGGCGACCGGGATCGAATCGCCGTAAATCTCCTGCGCCTCGCCGACGACCCGCGGGATCGTGCCGAGCCCGCCCGCGACGCGCAGCGAGCGCGTATTGACGAAAGGCGGCAGGCGGCCCTCGAACATCAACGGATCGAGTTCGTAGGGCTCGCGATTCACGTCGAGATAGGCGCGGGGAAAATTGGCGGCCATCAACGGCGCGCCGAGCGCGACGCAGGGGGCCAGCAATTCGTCGACGAAAGCGTCTTCCGAGCGCCTCAGCGTCAGCCCGTCGAGCCGGGAGCGCTCAAGAAAGCGGCGCGGATAGGTCCGGCCGGAATGCGGCGAATTGATCACGAGGGGCGTCGTCAGGCGGGGCGGCTCGACGATGACGTAGGGCGTTTCGAACTCAGCGCTTTCGTTGCCGCCAGTCTTCATCTCGCCTCGCCTTTGGGCCCCGGCGCGCCGCGAACAGCGCTTGCATGACCTAACCCTTTCCGCCCTGCGCCGGATCGGATTGGCGCCAAAAATGCGCCAGAGCGCCGACCAGGACAAGGGGTGGATGAAATCGGGACGCGGCGGCCAACAGAATTGCGAAAGGCGCCCGCGAAGCGCCGCGGCCAAGCCGGCGAGACGTTAAGTTTTCACTCGATTTTTACTTGGATCGGCGATGGGTGAATCGGCTATGAGGGGCGAAATGAACACCAAGGGCGAATTGACCACCAAAATCCCTTTGGCGGAGGACGACAACGACATGCGGCGCTTCCTGGTCAAGGCGCTGCAGAATGCCGGCTACGACGTCGCCTCCTTCGACAACGGCCTATCCGCCTATAACCGGCTCCGCGAGGAGCCGTTCGAATTGCTGCTGACCGACATCGTGATGCCGGAAATGGACGGGATCGAGCTCGCCCGCCGGGCGACCGAGCTCGACCCGGAAATCAAGGTGATGTTCATCACCGGCTTCGCCGCCGTGGCGCTCAACCCCGACAACAACGCGCCGAAGGACGCGCGCATCCTGTCGAAGCCGTTCCACCTGAAGGACCTGGTCAGCGAAGTGCAGCGTCTGCTGGCGGCGTGACGGCGGCGGGTACGAACATATCGTCCCTCGGCGCCCGGGGCGCGAAATCAACCGCCGTCGAGGCGAGGCGCGTCAGCGTGGCGCGCCCCGATCACCCCGTCCCGGCGCGCGCCGTCTCCCGCCTCGCCGCCAGCTCGACCACGAACCGGCTGCCGCCTCCAGGAAGCGCTTCGCAGAAAGCCGCGCCGCCATGGCGCTCGGCGATCTGGCGCACCAGGGCGAGGCCGAGGCCCCAGCCGCCCGAGGATTCGCCGCGGCCGGACGGGCGGTAGAACGGTTCGAACACGCGCTCGCGCTCGGCGGGCGCGATGCCTGGCCCGTGGTCGCAAACGACGATGCGCGCTTTTCCCGCTTCGCGAGTGACCGCGACCTCGATCGGCGGCCGGCCGTGCGTAGCAGCGTTTTCGAGCAGATTGCGGATCAGGCGGCGGAGCAGCGTCGCTTCGCCCTCGATCTCGACCGGCCGAGTGTCGCCTGGCGCTCCGGCGACCTGCGCCTCGAATCGCCCTGCCTCTTCGGCGGCCAAGCCGAGCAGGTCGATTGGAGCAGTCTCCGCGGCGACCGCGCCGGCGTGATCGAGCCGGCTGGCGAGCAAAATCTCCTCGACGAGGCGATCGATCTCGCCGAGATTGCGTACGATCTCCGCCTGCATTTGCGGCGAAGGCTGGGACGAAAAGAGCTCGATCGCCAGGCGCAGGCGCGCCAAGGGCGAGCGCAATTCGTGGCTGGCGTTGGCAAGCAGAGCCTTTTGCGAGTCGAGCAATTCCTCGACTTGCGCGGCGGCGGCGTTGAAGGTGCGCGCGACGACCGCCACCTCGTCGTCGCCGGCCTCGTCGACGCGCAGCTTATGGGCGCCGGCGCCCCAGCGCTCGACGCCCGAGCGCAGCCCTTCGAGGCGCCGCGTCAGCCGCGCGGTGACCGGGAAGGCGGCGAACGCGACGCCGCCGGCGACGATCAGCACGACCGACAAAATGCGCAGCCTCGGATGCGGCGGCGGCATTCTCAGCCGCGCCAGAACCGCGCGGCCGTCCGGCAGGTCGACGCGCAGGATGGGCGGCCGCATGGGCGGACGGTAGGCTTGGCTTTCGGCCAGGGCGATCGGCTTGCCCCGAGCGGCGACGAGCGTCCCTTCGGCGTCGAAAAGCGATATGTCGGCGCCGCTTTCGTCGGCGAGCCGCCCGATCGCCGCGGCGATCGCGCCCGGCGGGCTGTCGCGCCGTGGGATCGTCGGGTCGGAAAGATTGAGATGAAGCGCCCCCCAATGCGGACGCATATTTTCGCCGACGATTCCCCAAAACGCGCCGATCAGCGTCGCGACGGCGACGAGACTCGCCAGCAAGGTCAGATAGACTTTCCAGAACAGGCGGCGGCGAACGATGTTCATCGCTCTTCGTCTTGCTTCCGGGCGAAGACGTACCCCGCGCCGCGCACGGTGATGATGCGGCGCGGCCGCTTGGGATCGTCCTCGATCGCGGCGCGGAGGCGTGAGACATGGACGTCGATCGACCGATCGAACGCCTCAGCGTCCGCGCCCTTGACGAGGTCCATCAGCCGGTCGCGGTTGAGCACCCGGCCGGCATGAGCCGCAAAGGCGGCCAAGAGGTCGAATTGAAAGCTGGTCAGGGTTTTTGCCGCGCCGTCGACGCGCGCCTGGCGCGAGGCGCGGTCGATTTCGAGCCGGCCGAAGCGCAGCACGGCGTCCTCGGCGGCCGGCGCGCGGCCGCGCCGCAGAATTGCGCGCAAGCGCGCCTGCAATTCGCGCGGATTGAAGGGCTTGGGCAGGTAGTCGTCGGCGCCGATCTCCAGCCCGACGATGCGGTCCGTCTCCTCGCCGCGCGCCGTCAGCATCAGGATCGGGGTCGCCGCGCGAGTACGAATCCTCCGGCAAACTTCGAACCCGTCGAGATCGGGCAGCATCACGTCGAGAATCACCGCGTCGAACGCCGCATGGTCGAGCGCGGCGAGCCCGTCGCGGCCGGTGAAGCGGCAATCGACCAGAAAGCCGGCCTTGCCGAGATAATCGGAGACCATGGCGGCCAGCCTCGAATCGTCGTCGATGATCAGAAGCCGCTCCGCCATGATGCTTTTAAGTTCTAAGCAGGTTTTGCCCGGATGACCAACCGATGCGCAGGAGAAGGTTATGGCCGCGGTCGGCGGCCGCGGCCACAGCCTGACGGGCGGCGACGGCTTGCTAATCCTTGTCCGGGCCGCCGTCGGCGCCGTCGCCCATTGGCGGGCCGTGGCGCCAGCCGCCCCATCCGCCCATCGCTCGGCGCCGCGCCATCTCTTGGAGATGGGCGGAAAGCTCGGCGCGTTGCGGCGGCGTGAGCTGGTCGGCGACGTCGAGAAGGACGCCGACAAAGGCTTTGGATTTGGCGTCGAACCGCGCGACGATGTCGGCGCGCAGCTTCTCGACCGCGGCCCGGTCGATGGTGGGCGCGGCGAGAAGATCGAGCGCCTGTTTATGCAGCGCTGCGCGCTCTTTGGGGTCGGGCGCGATGTCGGCGAATTTGCCGGCGATGATGTCGTGAACCTTGGCCTCCTGCTCGGCGCTCGCGCCGACGGAATCGAGCCCATGCGCAACCGCACGCTGAATCGCGGCAAGGCGCATGCCGGGCCCCCAGCCCATATGGTCGAGCCCGCCCGCCGCTACGGCGAAGCCGCCGGCGCCGAGCGCAAGGCCGGCGGCGAGAACCCCGGCCAGCGCGAAAAAGCGCGGTCGCCAGAACGCGCGACGGCCATTCTCTTCTTCCGGCCCGCGCGAGGGCGGCGCGGGCGGGAAGGGGACGTGATCGGTATCGGTCATGAAGTTCTCCTTCGTTCGCGGCGAAGGCCGCATGGCGAAGGAGGTAAAGGGCGAAGATTTCGCGCGATGCCGCCGAATGTGAAGAAGCGTGAACGGAGTGAGGCGCTTTGACGGCGGTAAGGAGCTTTCGCCCGCGGCGTCGGAATAGGCCTTCTAGCCGCGCGCCAAATGCGCGCGCAGGCGCTGCGAAGACGCGATCGCCCAGGAATCGACCCGCGAGAAGGCGCTCGCGCCGGCCAAGCTCAAAACGATGGCGGCGGCAATCGCCACGGTTCGCCCCATCAGACTGTCGGCGCCCCCGCCGACCGCGACGTACAAAGCCGCGCAAAGGGCGCATACGATCGGCCAATGGATGAGATATAGCGAGAAGGACAGGCGTCCCAATACAATGAAGGGGCGTCGGTTGAGCAGGCGTTCGAGGCCGGACGCGCCCAGCGCCGCGACAAAAACCGCCATCGCGCCGACCATCTTGAACGCATGCGGGGCGCATGGCGCCCAGACAGGGCGCGACGACCGGCATGACGCGAGGGCGGCGACATGGCCGAACTCCTCCGCCAGGGACAGGAGGATCCCGGTGGCGGCAAGCCCAAAAAGCAAGCCCGCCGGCGCACGCCGCAGCAACGCGCGAGCGTCGCATTGCGCCAGGACATGGCCGAGCAAAAAGCACAGAAAGTAGGTTCGCAGCAGAAAAACACCGAAAAATACCAGCAGGAAACGCCAAAGCAGCGCGCTGCGGCGCGAAGCAATAACAAGCGCGATGACCAGGAGCGAACCCTGCATTTCGACGCTCAGCGTCCAAAGCGGCGGTAAATAGCTCGCCGTCACCGGCTGTATCGCCGCCGGCAGGCCCGCGCCCGACAGAACCGACGTATTCGAATACCCAGTCCAAAGTCCCTGAACCAAGGCGTCGAAAAGGAAATAGGTGGGCTGGGTAGGAGGATTCCAGGCCTTGACGAACCAATCGAGGCCGATCGCCTGCGCCGCCTCGGCCGGGGCCGGCCCGACGGCGATTTTGACCGCCATTGCGATCGTGACGGCGGCCAGCGCCGGCGTCGCCAGCCGAATCCACCGGCTCGCCGCCAAAGCAACGGGCCGATCGGACCACCTTGCGAAAGCCGGCGTCAGAACGAAGCCGCTCAGCGTGAAAAATAAATAGACGGCGAAGAGCCCGTCGTAAAAGAAGAAGAGCGGCGAGAAATGCACGGCTTCCGCCGGCGTTCCCGGCGTTACGCTAAATACAAGGCTCGGCGCAAAGGCCGAGAACGTATGCAGCAGGAGCACCTGGAGCGCCGCCAAGCCCCTGATCGATTCGAGATAGACAATTCGGCCGGCGGGCGGCGCAAGACATTCCGACCCGTCTCCGACCGCGCAACCGCGGACGTCTCCACGAAGAGCGCGCACGTCGATCTCCTCTGCGCCGAGCCGGACGGCCAGGGCGCAGCATACGACGAGCTATATCCGGAATTCGGTAATCCCCGGTTACCGGAAACGGCGTGGAGTACTCTATATTCAGCGACAATTGTTATCTGTGCCATTTAGCCATACTCCTGGCTGCAGGGTCATCCCGCATAGCAGAAATCCGGAGAGCCTCCGTGCGCGAAGGATTGGTCGTATGGATTCCCACTTTCGCGGGAATGACACGTACTTTTTTAGACGATGTAGAGCCACACCGGCGGCCTGCATCTGATTTTGGCCGTGTAAATCCCTGCCTTGGCGCCCTTTTTCCGCATTTGGTCCTGGAGACGCTGCTTTATCAATTGCGGGCGTTCCACATCAGCGGCCATCATAGAAGCGCAGGACGACCTGCGCGTTGTCGCGGACGCTTTTTCATCATCCTTGGCCGTCAGCACGTTCGTCCGTGCTGACCCTGAATTGGTCGCGGGCGCTTATGCCGGCGATCATGCGGGACGATACGAAGTGCCGCAACTGCTCGCCATTCGTCCCGACCTCGTGAGTCTCGACGGACCGCGTCGCCTCCGATCCGTTAGGGCGGTCGCACAAAATCCCGACGCGCTTGAGGCGTGCGCCGATTTAGGGCGGTCGATTTTTGGAGCTCAGCCTTCGAGCGATCGAGACGGCCGTCCGAGACATGGCGCGCAAACCGCCCTTAGTTTTATTGCAATGGATCAGATCGCTCCGCTTTGGGAAACCGTCGCATCGCGGAAATCACTGGGCGACGCTGCGGTAAGCCGATTGGTTTTCCCGGCCCCGAAGGGCGCCGCGGCTGGCGGGCAAAGCATGCATTTTACGCGTAAACCAAGTTGAAAGGTTAAAGACTCCGGCTCTTCGAGCCTCTTGACGTCCGATCGACCCGCCCTTATCTCCGGCGCAGCTTTGGCACTCGCTTATTTTGAGTGCTAACAGCCAATGAGAGGAAGCCAGCCCGGACCAACGGGCCTCGCTCAAATCGAGATAGGAAGCTCAATCCATGAAATTCCGTCCCCTGCATGACCGCGTCGTCGTCCGCCGCCTTGAAGGCGAGGAGAAGACGAAGGGCGGCATCATCATCCCGGACACCGCCAAGGAGAAGCCGCAAGAGGGCGAGATCATCGCCGTCGGGCCGGGCGGCCGCGACGAAAACGGCAAGCTGACGCCGCTCGACGTGAAGAAGGGCGACAAGGTGCTGTTCGGCAAGTGGTCCGGCACCGAAGTCAAGATCGACGGCCAGGAGCTCCTGATTATGAAGGAGTCCGACATTATGGGCGTCGTCGGCTGATTTCAGCCGCAACCAAATCCAGCAATTTGAGACCCTTTGCGGGTCAGGAGTTTTGAACCATGGCAGCCAAAGACGTACGGTTTTCCGCTGACGCCCGCGAGCGCATGCTGCGCGGCGTCGACATTCTCTCCAACGCCGTGAGGGTGACGCTCGGCCCGAAGGGCCGCAACGTCGTGCTCGACAAATCCTTCGGCGCGCCGCGCATCACCAAGGACGGCGTCACCGTCGCCAAGGAGATCGAGCTCGAGGACAAGTTCGAGAATATGGGCGCCCAGATGGTGCGCGAAGTCGCCTCGAAGACCAACGACACGGCGGGCGACGGCACCACGACGGCGACGGTTCTGGCCCAGGCGATCGTCAAGGAAGGCGCGAAATACGTCGCCGCCGGCATGAACCCGATGGACCTGAAGCGGGGCGTCGATCTCGCGGTCGGCGAGGCGGTCAAGGACATCGCCAAGCGCGCCAAGAAGATCAAGGATTCGGCCGAGGTCGCGCAGGTCGGCACGATTTCGTCGAACGGCGACAAGTCGATCGGCGACATGATCGCCAAGGCCATGCAGAAGGTCGGCAATGAAGGCGTGATCACGGTCGAGGAGGCCAAGAGCCTGGAGACCGAGCTCGACGTCGTCGAGGGCATGCAGTTCGACCGGGGCTATCTCTCGCCGTACTTTATCACCAACGCCGAGAAGATGGTCGCCGAGCTCGAGGACCCCTACATCC
>DATGLU010000667.1:0-3376 GCA_035294045.1 Roseiarcus sp.
AGGCGTAGACCGCGAGCACGGCGAACATGAAGCTCTGCGAGAAGAACGTCGCCATGCCGGAGCCGAACACGCCCCAGACGGGAAAGCCGAAATGACCGAAAATCAGCAGCCAATTGCCCAAGGCGTTGACGCCGACCGCAAGAATTCCGGCGAGCAAAGTCGGGCCGGGCCGGTTCAAGGCGGCAAAGACGGAGCGCAGCGCGAAGAACAACAGATTCGGCCCAATCGCCCATTGGAGCCCGTGCAGATAGACGCCCGCTTCGGCGGCGAGTTTCGGCGGCTCGCCCAACGCGCCGAGAATCGCGCTGGCGTTCCACAGCACGACCCAGATCGGCAGAGCGAGCGCCGCCGCGCTCAAAAAAGTTTGCTGCGACGCGCGGCGCGGCCCGGAAAGATCGTCGGGATCGGCGCCCACCATGCGCGCGACGATCGGGGAAGCGGCGCTGATCACGCCGATGCCGAAAAGCAGCGCCGGGAAATAGAGATTGTAGCCGAGCGCGCCGGCGGCCAAAGCCTCGGGCGACAGCCAGCCGAGCATCATGACGTCGGTCGTGGTCATCGCGCTGGTCGCGAGATTGGCGACGATCAGCGGCGCGCTCAGCGAAAAGGTCGCGGCGATCTCGCGCTTCAGCCAAGGCGAGCGTTTTTCAGACGTGACAGCTTGCAGCATGACTCGATCGTTCGATTGGGGCGAGAGCTTGCGGCTCGCCGCCGCGCTCGCAGGCGAACGACCTGTCACGATCGACCGGACGAGGCCGACGCTCTTGCCACTTTTTTAGGCGGAAGGAAAGGCTGCGCGTCGCATGGCCAACGACCCGCGCCGCGGCTGACCCTCACCCCAACCCTCTCCCTTAAAGCGGGAGAGGGGGCGCGCCCTGACCGTCAACGACGGTGCTGGCGCGTACTCCATGGGCGTGAAAATCCCTTCTCCCGCTTTAAGGGAGAAGGCAGCCCGAAGGACCGGATGAGCGTTAACGCCGCAGTGGACGGTACGCTGGGATCGGAATTCTAAGCCGCTTGCGCCTTCTTTCGCGGGCTGGCGACGCTTCGCGTCGGCGGCGGGACAGGCGCGGCGTTCTCGTCGAACAATTCGGCGAGCTTCTCGGTCATCGCGCCGCCGAGCTCCTCGGCGTCGACGATCGTCACCGCGCGGCGGTAATAGCGCGTCACGTCATGGCCGATGCCGATGGCGATCAACTCGACCGGCGAGCGGTTCTCGATCTCGTCGATCACATAGCGCAGATGCCGTTCGAGATAATTGCCGGAATTGACCGAGAGGGTCGAATCGTCGACCGGCGCGCCGTCGGAAATCATCATCAGGATGCGGCGCTGCTCGGGCCGGCCGAGCAGGCGCTGATGCGCCCAATCGAGCGCCTCGCCGTCGATGTTCTCCTTCAGCAGGCCCTCGCGCATCATCAGGCCGAGATTCTTGCGCGCCCGCCGCCACGGCGCATCGGCGCTCTTGTAGATGAGATGGCGCAGATCGTTGAGCCGGCCGGGCGCGGCCGGCTTGCCGGCTTGCAGCCAGGCTTCGCGCGACTGGCCGCCTTTCCACGCTCTCGTGGTGAAGCCGAGGATCTCGACCTTGACGCCGCAGCGCTCCAAAGTGCGCGCGAGAATGTCGGCGCAGGTCGCCGCGACCGTGATCGGCCGCCCGCGCATCGAGCCGGAATTGTCGATGAGCAGCGTCACCACCGTGTCGCGGAAGTCCATGTCCTTCTCGCGCTTGAAGGACAAAGGCTGCTGCGGATCGATGACGACGCGCGGCAGGCGCGCCGTGTCGAGCACGCCCTCTTCGAGGTCGAACTCCCAGGAGCGGTTCTGCTGCGCCATCAGCCGGCGCTGCAGGCGATTGGCGAGGCGCGCGACGACGCTGGAGAGGTTCTGCAACTGCTTGTCGAGATAGTCGCGCAGCCGCTGCAACTCCTCCGGCTCGCAAAGGTCCTCGGCGTTGACGACTTCGTCGAACTTGGTCGTGAAAGCTTTATAATCCGGCCCGCGGCGGTCGGCGCCATGCGACGGCGCCGGCGGGTTCTCGGCCGCCTCGTCCGCTTCGCCGGCTTCCGATTCGTCGGGGAATTCGGCGCTCGGCGCGTCGGCGGCCTCCATCGCGCCTTCCTGGGCGTCGTCGGACGCATCGTCCGAGCGCTCCATTTCAAGCGAATCCTGCGCTTCGCCGTCCTCGTTCTCGCCTTCCGCCTGTTCCGCGTTGTCTTGGCTCTCGTCGTTTCCCTTTTCGCCTTCGTCCTCCTCCGCATCGGATGGCGAATCGTTCGCCATGTCGAGCGAAGCGAGCAATTTATGGATAGCCTTGGCGAAGCCGCGCTGATCGAGAATGGAGGCGTCGAGCCGGTTGAGCTCCTTGCCGGCTTTCTCCTCGACATGATTGCGCCAGAGTTCGACGACGCGCTGCGCCGCGGCGGGCGGCGCAAGGCCGGTCAGGCGCTCGCGCACCATCATGGCGACCGCGTCCTCGAGCGGCGCGTCGGCGCGATCGGTGACTTCCGCATAGGGGCCGCGATGGTAGCGATCGTCGAGCATCGCGGTGAGATTGGCGGCGACGCCCTCCATGCGGCGCGAGCCGATCGCCTCGACGCGCGCCTGCTCGACGGCGTCGAACAAAGCCCGCGCCGTCTGATTCTGCGGCGCGAGGCGCTTGTGGACTGCTTCGTCATGGCAGGCGAGGCGCAAAGCCATCGAATCGGCGAGGCCGCGCAAGATCGCCGCCTCGCGCGCGCTCGGCTTGCGCGAGGGATCGGGCAGACGCGCCTTGGCGCCTTCCGCGCCGGTCAGCAGCGTCGGCTTGTCGGCGGCGAAGGTGACTTCGAGCTCGGGCCGGCGCGCCAGAGCGCGCGTGCACGAGGCGACAGCGCGCTTGAACGGCTCGTTCCCCGGCTCGACCTTGCCGGGCGGCTTGCGGTTGCTGGGCTTGACGTCGACGGGCGGCATTTATCCAACTGCTCCGGAGCGCGGCGGCTCCCATCTTTTCCGAACCTCATTTGCCGGTCAGGCCTCATCGCCCGGCCAGGCGATCGGTCGCTCCATCAGGTCCGAGAGGGTGAAGGGAAGGACGGGCGGAAACGTTCGGGTGGGCAAACCTGTCTCCCGCGCCGCTTCGTCGCGCGCGTCTTCGTAGGCGTCGAGCAACGCCTCGTCGAGGCGCGATTTCAAACCCGGATTGCGGCGCAATTGGCGGTCGGCGCGCCGCCGCTGCTCCCGTATCGTAATCGCCCAGGAACGGCTCCGCGCCGCCGGCTGATAGTCCCATTTAAGGAGGTGATGCATCAGCACGCGCAATGCGCTTTCAAGGCGATGGTACTGCTCTTCCCCCACGTCGTCGATCTCCTCGGCGATGGCGCCGGCGTCGATTTCGCCG
>DATGLU010000668.1:0-9960 GCA_035294045.1 Roseiarcus sp.
CGCGGTCCCCCTCCCCCGTCTGCGACGGGGGAGGATAGGGCGCCGGACGATCTCTCGCGCACCGCGTCAGCCCTCAAAACGGCAGCTTCAGGCCGGGTGGCAGGTCCATGCCGGCGGTCATCGCCTTCATCTTCTCTTCGAGCACGCGCTCGGCTTTGGCGCGGGCGTCGGCATGGGCGGCGACGATCAGGTCCTCGGCGATCTCCTTCTCCTCCGCCTTCATCAGCGACGGATCGATGACGACGCCCTTCATCGCGCCCTTGGCGGTCAAGGTCACCCGCACCATGCCGCCGCCGGACTGGCCCTCGACCTCGATCGTGTCGAGCTCCGCCTGCGCCTCGGCGAGCTTAGCTTGCATGGCCTGTGCCTGTTTCATCAGTCCCATAATGTCGCGCATCGCGTGAGCTCCGAACTTTAAAAATCATCCTCGCCGAGCGAGACGTCGCCATAGGCGACGTCCTCGTCGATCATCGGCGCGGCTTGCGGCGGGGCCTCGCCTGGCGCGTCCGGCCGGCGCACGTCGACGATTTCGGCGCCGGGAAAGCGCTGCAGCACCTTCTGCACCAGCGGATGCGCGGCGACCCCGCTGATCCGCTCCTTCTCCTTGGCCTCGGCGACTTCGCGCAAAGTCGCGGTCTCGGCGCCGGCGACCAGGGCGACCATCCAGCGCTCGCCGGTCCATTCCTGCAAGCGGCGGGCGAGGATTTGCGCGATCTGCGGCGAAGCGCCCTCGATCAGCGAGAAGGCGATGCTGCCGGGCTCAAAACGCGCGAGGCGCACGTCGCGCTCCAAGGCGGCCTGCAATTGGATGTCGCGCTTCGACCGCGCCAGCGCGACGACATCCTCGAACCGGGCGAGCCTTGGCCCCGGCATGGCCGCCGCTTGAGGCGCAGCGGCGGGCGCCGCCGGCCGCGACTCCAAGCGCAACGCGGCGCTGGCGCCGCCGGAAGGGCCGCGCGGCGCGGCGACCGGCGCGATTGCAGGCCTGTCGCCGCTCTCGGCGAGCTTGCGCAAGGCGTCTTCCGGCGAGGGAAGATCGGCGGCATAGGCGAGGCGGATCAGCGCCATCTCCGCGGAAGCGAGGGGCCGCGGCGAATCCTTGATCTCCTGCAGGCCCTTGAGCAGAATTTGCCACGCCCGTGTCAGCGGCCCCATGGCGAGGCTTTGCGCCATCTCGGCGCCGCGCCTGCGCTCGTCCTCGCTCACCGCCGGATCGTCGAAGCCGCCCTGCGCGATTTTCAGCCGGGTCACGAAATGAGTGAACTCGGCGAGCTCCAGCAGGCTCTGAGCGGGGTCGGCGCCGGCTTGGTACAAAGCGCGCATCGCCGCCATCGCGCCGGCGATGTCGCCGCGCATCGTCTTTTCGAACAGATCGATGATCGCGCCGCGATCGGCGAGGCCGAGCATGGCGCGCACGCTTTGCGCCTTGACCGCGCCAGCGCCGTCATGGGCGATCGCCTGATCGAGCAAGGAGAGCGCGTCGCGCACCGAGCCCTCGGCGAGCCTGGCGATCAGCGCCAAGGCCTCGGGCTCGGCGGCGACGCCTTCGGCGGCGCAGATTTTTTCGAGGTGACGGGTCAGGACGCCGGTCTCGATCCGCTTCAAATCGAAACGCAGGCAGCGCGAGCGCACCGTCACCGGGACCTTGTCGATCTCGGTCGTCGCGAAAACGAATTTGACATGCTCCGGCGGCTCTTCGAGCGTCTTCAACAGGCCGTTGAAGGCGGCCTTGGAGAGCATATGCACCTCGTCGATAATATAGACCTTGGTGCGCGCCGAGACCGGGCGGTAGCGGGCGTTCTCGATGATCTCGCGGATATCATCGATGCCGGTATGCGAAGCGGCGTCCATCTCGATCACGTCGACATGGCGCGATTCGATGATCGCCTGACAATGCACGCCGAGCTCGGCCAACTCGACGCTCGGCGCGTCGACCTTTCCCGGCACGGAATAATTGAAGGCGCGGGCGAGGATGCGGGCCGTGGTGGTTTTGCCGACGCCGCGCACGCCGGTCAGGATATAGGCCTGATGGATGCGGCCCGAGGCGAAGGAATTGGCGATGGTGCGCACCATCGGCTCCTGGCCGATCAGGTCCTCGAAGCGGATCGGGCGATATTTGCGCGCCAGCACGCGATAGGCCGCGCCTCCGCCGGCGGCCGGCGTGGCGGGCGCCAGATCGAGGCCGAGCGACGGCTGCGGCGCGCCCGCGTCCTGGGGCGAAAGATCGTTCATCGACGAAAGGCTCTTGAGGGCGATGTTTAAGCGGCGCGCCGGCGCTTAAAGCGGGAGGCTGGACAAGAACCCGCCCTGGCTCGTTAGGGCTGCTTCCTTCCGGACCTGACCCGGTTGGCGAGTGGTGCGTCCCCCGCCAACCTCCCGGGCTCTATTTGGACCATGGAAGCGGCGGGCGCAAGGGCGGAGGGCGCGCGCCGTCAGGCCACGCGCAGCGTCGGCCGCCCGCCGATGTCGCTTGCCGGGCGGACGATGATTTCGACATCCTGCCCCAGCGCGACCAAAAAGCGCAGGAGGCGTTCGACGGAGAATTGACGGAAATCGCCTCGAAGCATTTTCGAAACGTCCGGCTGCTTCACGCCCAGCAGGAGGGCGGCCTCCGTCTGCTTAAGGCCGCGCTGCTTGATAAGAGCGCCAATCTTATAGACCAGGCTGGCTTTCACCAGATGCTCTTCCGCGTTTGGTAGGCCAAGATCGGCAAAAACGTTGCCGCCGCCAATTTCAACGGTTTCTCTCAACGTATGCCTCCTTCGAGATGCGCTCGGCTTCGCGCAATCGCCGCTCGATCAACTCCATGTCCGCGCGGGGCGTTGCGCGCCCCGTCTTCGATTTCTTTTGAAACGCGTGCAAGACGTAGACCGCATCCGCAAAACGCACAGTATAGACGGCGCGAAATGTGTCTCCGCGATAGTCGCTCACGATTTCAACGACGCCTGCGCCACCGAAACCTTTTAGAGGTTTCGCATCCGCGTGCTTTTCGCCTTGCTGGGCGACATAGAGAGCAAAGCCCATTCGGTCCTTTACAGGGTCGGGAAACATTCCGAGCTCCCTCCGGCTGGGGCCAATCCAAATCACCGGCTTGAGCATGTTTTTCCGCCGCCGCTTTGCAGGAAGTTATAGCGATATCACTATAGGGGTCAATGCTCGCGGCCCACGCGCCTTGTAGCGGCTGAGCAACTCGTTTGCCCCCAAACTTTTTTGGTCTTACTTTAGAGGCCACAGCCGGGGCTCGAAGCAAGACGGGAGGACAGCATGGACATTCAGATGTTGATCGGCGGCCAGGCGGTCGGCGCGGCCGGCGGCGGCGTGTTCGAGCGGAAGAACCCCTTTACCGGCGAAATCGCCAGCCGCGCGCCCTCCGGCGGCGTCGCCGACGCCAGAAAGGCGGCGGACGCCGCGGCGGCCGCTTTCGAGTCCTGGGCGGCTATCGGGCCCAACGAGCGCCGCGGCCTTCTGCTCAAAGCCGCCGACCTCCTCGCCGGCAAAGCAAGCGAATTCGGCCGGATCGTCGCCGAGGAGACCGGCGCGACCGCGCCTTGGGGCGGCTTCAACGTCATGCTCGCCTCGCAAATGCTGCGCGAGGCCGCCTCGATGACGACGCAGATCGCCGGCGAGGTCATTCCCTCGGACAAGCCGGGAACGACCGCCCTCGCCATTCGCCAGCCCTGCGGCGTCGTGCTCGGCATTGCGCCGTGGAACGCGCCGGTCATTCTCGGCGTCCGGGCGATCGCCATGCCGCTCGCCTGCGGCAATACGGTGGTGCTCAAAGCCTCGGAACTCTGCCCCGCCACGCATAGCCTGATCGGCCAGACGATGCAGGAGGCGGGCCTGCCAAAAGGCGTCGTCAATGTCGTCACCAACGCGCCGGCCGACGCCGCGGCGGTGGTCGAGGCGCTGATCGCCCATCCCGCGATCAAGCGCGTCAACTTCACCGGCTCGACCCGGGTCGGCCGGATCATCGCCGAGTTGGCCGGCCGGCATCTGAAGCCGGCTTTGTTGGAGCTCGGCGGCAAGGCGCCGCTGGTCGTGCTCGACGACGCCGATCTCGACGCGGCGGTCAACGCCGCCGCTTTCGGCGCCTTCGCCCATCAGGGCCAGATCTGCATGTCGACCGAGCGGATCATCGTCGACGAGAAAGTCGCCGACGCCTTCGTCGCGAAACTCGTCGCCAAGGCCTCGAAACTGCCGGCCGGCGATCCGCGAACCCATGTCGTGCTCGGCTCGATGATCGATCTCGCGCCGGCCGAGAAAATGGACGCGCTCATCGCGGACGCCGTCGGCAAAGGCGCCGTCCTCGCCTGCGGCGGCAAGCGCAAAGGCACGGTGGTCGAGGCGACGCTGCTCGACAAGGCGACGCCGGCGATGCGCCTCTATGCCGAGGAATCGTTCGGCCCGGTCAAGCCGATCATCCGCGCCAAGGATACGGAAGACGCGATCCGCCTCGCCAACGACACCGAATACGGCCTCTCCGCCGCGGTCTTCGGCAAGGACATCATGCGCGCCATGGCGGTCGCCAAGCGCATCCGCTCCGGCATCTGCCACATCAATGGCCCGACCGTGCAGGATGAAGCGCAAATGCCGTTCGGCGGCGTCGGCGCCAGCGGCTATGGGAGGTTCGGCGGCAAGGCGGCGATCGCCGAGTTCACCGATTTGCGCTGGATCACGATCGAGGACCCGCACCAGCACTATCCGTTCTGACGCGCCGTCCGGCACTGTCATTCCCGCGCATGCGGGAATCCAGGGAAACGCCGTGTTTGAGGGTTGGCTCAGCCTGGATTCCCGCTTTCGCGGGAATGACAGTACTTTCTACCCGCCGGTCACGCTCATATGCCGCGCGACGGCGGGCTGGCGGGTCCGGCGGTCGATGACGAAATCATGGCCCTTCGGCTTGCGGGCGATCGCCGCGCGGATCGCCGAGACGAGCAGATCGTCGGCCTGGGAGCGGCGCAGCGGCGCGCGCAAATCCGCCGCGTCCTCCTGGCCGAGGCACATGAACAGCGTACCGGTGCAGGTGACGCGCACGCGGTTGCAGCCTTCGCAGAAATTGTGGGTCAGCGGCGTGATGAAGCCGAGCCGACCGCCGGTCTCAGCGACGTCGTCATAGCGGGCCGGGCCGCCGCTCGCATAAGGCGACGGCGTCAGCGTGAAGACCTCGCCGAGCGAAGCGCGCAATTGCGACAGCGGCAGGTACTGGTCGACCCGCGCCCCGTCGATCTCGCCGAGCGGCATCACTTCGATGAAGGTCATGTCCATGCCACGGCCATGCGCCCAGCGCGTCAGCGCCGCGGCTTCGCCTTCATTGACGCCTTTCAGCGCGACGGCGTTGATCTTGACCTTCAGCCCGGCCGCTTGCGCGGCGTCGATCCCGGCGAGCACCTTATTGAGATCGCCCCAGCGGGTGATGGCGCGGAATTTCTGCGGATCGAGCGTATCCAGCGAAACGTTGACGCGCTTGACGCCGCAATCGGCGAGCTCGCCGGCATAACGGGCGAGCTGCGAGCCGTTGGTGGTCAAGGTCAGTTCGTCGAGCGCGCCGGCGGCGAGATGGCGCGACAGCGAGCGGAAGAGCCGCATGATGTCGCGCCGGACCAGCGGCTCGCCGCCGGTGATGCGGAGCTTCCGCGTCCCCAGCGCGACGAAAGCCGAGCACAGCCGGTCCAGCTCCTCCAGCGTGAGGATGTCGCGCTTCGGCAGGAAATTCATGTCTTCCGACATGCAATAGACGCAGCGAAAATCGCAGCGGTCGGTGACCGAGACGCGCAAATAGGTGATCGCCCGGCCGAACGGGTCGACGAGCGGCTGCGGCGCGGCGATGGGCGAGCGAGCGTTCACGAGCTCCAATCTAGGCGTGGGCCGGCCCAAAATAAAGGCGCCGCCCGGCGGGCGGCGCCTTTTCAACGCGTGGCGCGAAAAGGGCAGCTCAGCGCAAGACGACGACCGGCGCGCCGACTTTCACCCGGTTGTAGAGATCGACGACATCGTCGTTGGTCATCCGGATGCAGCCCGACGAGACCGCCTGGCCGATCGTATCCGGCTCGTTGGAGCCATGGATGCGATAGAGCGTGCCGGCAATATACATCGCCCGCGCGCCGAGCGGATTGTCGATGCCCCCCTCCATATGGCGGGGCAGATCGGGCCGGCGCTTCAGCATCTGCGCGGGCGGCGTCCAATCCGGCCATTCGCGCTTGTTGGCGATATGGCTTTGGCCGGCCCAGGTGAAGCCCGGGCGGCCGACGCCGACGCCGTATTTGAGCGCCTCGTGGCCGGGCAGAATCAGATAGAGCCGCCGCTCGCTGGTGTTGATGACGATCGTTCCGGGCCTGTACGGTCCGTCATACTCGACCGTCTCGCGCGGAATGGGCGAAACGAGCGGACGCTCGCTGCTGCTCGCCTGACCTGGAGGATAGAGGAAGATGCTGATGTCCTGCATTGCCTGCGCGGCGGTGGAAGCCGCGAGCACGCCGGCAAGGACGCCCGCAACAAGCAGAGTGACACGGCGCATGGAGGACCCCTTTAACCGTCAAAATCAATACAATCGCCGGCGATTAGCCTTCAAACGAAGCTAGCCGGAAAAAGTTTCGAAATGGTCGCTTCAACAGCCCGCGACTCATTGTCTCCAACCCGCGGCGATTAAGAAGGCGCAAGGCTTGCGTGGCAATGGCGTAAGGCGTTCACGCTCTCGCGAGGCGGCGTTTACGACGCCCAAGTGGCGCCGGCGCCACAGTGACGCTTTCCTCCCCCGTCGAAAAACGGGGGAGGGGGACCGCGCGCCAGCGCGGTGGAGGGGGCGCGGTCTCTCAGGATAATCCTCAACCGCCGAAGCCCCCTCCACCGGCCTTCGGCCGGTCCCCCTCCCCCGTTTCGCTTCGCTCCACGGGGGAGGAAAGGCGGATCAGGCGGCCGGGCTTGGCCGGATCGGGGCGGCTGTAGCGCCAGATCGAGCGCTCAGCGAAGGCCTCGCGGATCGCCGCCACGTCCGCGCCGGCGCGGGCGTAGAGGACCGGCGCGTCCATCGACGGCGGATTGCGGACGAGGTCGGGCAGGACCAGCCCGGCGCCGCTCGTCGTCTCCTCGATGACCACCGCATGGGCGAGGCCGGCCTCGGCCGCGAGGCGGAACGGCTCCTGCCGCGACCAGATTTGCCGGGCGAAACCGGCCGCGGCCAGCGGCCAGGCGGCGACCAGATAAAGGACGAAGGCCGAGATCCCGACCGGCGCCAGCGGCGCGGCCAGGCGCGGCGCGATCGCCGCCGCCGGGGCGGCGGTCGCGATCGTCGCGACGGCCAGCGGCAAGGCGTCCAGGTAGTAGCGCGGGCCATAGCGGTTGCCGCCGAAATTGGCGAAGGCGAGATAGGCGACGACGAAGGATGGAAAAATGAGGTCGTAAAACGCGAAGGACCGGGTTCTCCATTTCGCGGCGAGACTTGCGCCATAAGCGAGCAGCAGAAGCGGAGAGGTCCATAAGGCCAATTCGGCGAGCCGCACCGCCGCGACCAGCGGGCCGACGGCCAGGAGCGCCGGGTCGAGCGAGAGAAAAGTATCGGGAGAATTGATCACGGAATAGGTGCTGCGGAACGGACTGCCGAGCAGCGCGGCCTGATAAAGCGCGAGCAGCGCGACAAACGGCGCAAATCCCGCCGCCAACAAGCCGATGCGGCGCGGCCGATCGCCCGGCTTGGCGGCCCAGAGCCACATCAATAGCGCCGGGATCAGCGCCAGAATGTCGAAATAGCGCGTCGCCGCCAGCGCGCCGAGGCTCGCGCCTGCCGCAATCAACCGCCCTCTCGTTGCGTCCTCTCCCTGCAAGCAGAGGCAGAGGACGAGAATCAGCAAGGACGAGAAGACATGCGGGAAATACGACGCGGCGTTCAGCACATAGAAGGGCGTCGCCGCATAAAGCAGAACGAGAAGCGCGCTCGTCCAAGAAGCGGCGACGCGGCGACAGAACATCGCCAAGGCCGCGACGCTCGCCGCGCCGATCAGCGGATTGATCGTCCAGATCGGCAGGCCGAGGCGAGAGCCGGCGGCCAAAACCGCCGCCCATCCCGGCGGATATTGGCTGATCCATTTGCCGTCGACGATCCAGGTGCGGTTGGGGATCAAGTCGGAGCCGAGGACCGGCGCGTCCCGCCAAAGCCGCCAATCGGCGAAAGTACGCGCCTGAAAGAGGTAGCTGTATTCGTCGCCGGAATTGGCGAAGCGGCCGAGCACGAACCACGCCGCCAGGAGCGGCCCGGCCAAAGCGAGCGCGCAGGCGAAGAGGGCCAAGCATTTCGCCAGCTTTTCTTGACGAAGAGCATGGCCGAACGCGTTTGGTTCGAGGCCGCGAAAGGCGAGTACGGCGACAGCGCAGGCGGCGAGGCAGAGGATGGTCTCGGCCAGGAATACGCGTTGCAGGTCGAACCAGCGGCCGTCGCAATCGGCGCCGATCTGGCCGGGACAAGAATTCAACCAGAAGCCTCGCTGCAGCCAGGCGGCGAGGCCGACAAACGCCACGCCGAGCGGCGGCGCGATGAGCCAGAGACGCAGCGCCGCCCATTGCGGCGCCGGCGCGGCTGCTTTTTCGACGTTCACGGCCATGTCCATCCCCGGCTCGCCGACGAGCCGGTCGATTGTCGCTGCTTCTTGTTGAAGAATTCGCAAAGGCTGCGCGATAAAGCGCAGGCGACTAGCCCGGCAGCCCGGCCATCCGCAGGGCCTCGGACAAGGGCTCGGCGATCGATCGATGAAACCCCACGGCGCCGCACATGCCGCCGATCGAATAGCCAGGCTCCAGCTCCAAGACCCGTTTTGCCGCCGAAGCCGCGTCGTCCAGCCGCCCCAGTTTGGCGTGCGTCGCCGCGAGCAACATATGCGCATAGCTAAAATTCGGGTTGGCCTGGAAGCATTTGCGCGCGGCCTCGGCCGCTGATTCGTAGTCTCCGCGTTGCAAGCGGCCTAAAGAGATCGCGAGATAGGGTCCGTAATTCGCAGGGTCCAGGGGACTCAAGCGCACAGCGCGCTCGCCCCATTCGACGCCCAGCTCCGCATCGCCGCCAGTCGCCATGATGACGCTGCCGAAAAGAAACGCGGCGCCGCAGGACGGGCTCAGCGCCAAAGCCGCGTCGAAGGCGCGCCGCGCCGCTTCCCGGTCATGCCCGACCATCCCCATCACGAAGCCGCCGAGCGCCAAAGCCGTCGCGTCGTCGCGCCCATATTGGATCGCCGCGTGCGCATGGCGGATGCCGTCAAGCCTGTTCTCCTCCCGCGCGCCGCCGCGAATGAAGAGGATTTCGTTGCACCATGCGGCGAATCCGTGCGCGGTCGCGTAGTCAGGCTCCAGATCGAGCGCGCTTTTGAGCAGCGGCAGCGCCTTCGCCGCGCTGTCCGGCATGGCCGGATAAACGTCCGGCAAGGCCCGCAGCAAGAGATCATAGGCGTCGAGGTTTTCGGGACGCTTGCGCTTGACGCGCTCGACCTCCGCTTGGCGCAGGCTCGGCTCGATCGCCGCCACCACGCTGGTCGTCAGCTCGTCCTGAAGCGCAAAGACGTCTTCGAGCGTGCGGTCGTAGCGCTCCGCCCAGATGTGGCGGCCGCTCTCCGCCTCGACGACCTGCCCGGTGACGCGCAAGCGGTTCCCGGCCCTTCGTACGCTCCCTTCGAGGATGTAGCGGACGCCGAGATCGCGGCCGACCTGCCGCACATCGACGGACTTGCCTTTGTAAACGAAGCTTGAATTGCGGGCGATCACGAAGAGCCACTTGATCCGCGACAGGCCGGTGATGATGTCCTCGGCCATTCCGTCGACGAAATATTCGTGGTCGGGATCGCCGCTCATGTTCTGGAACGGCAAGACGGCGATGGAGGGCCGCTCGGGCAAGGCGAGTTGACTGGAAGGCGCCTCGGATGTCGGCGATTTCGGCGGCGCTTGCGACAATATGCCGACTTCGACGGAATAGACGCGCACCGG
>DATGLU010000669.1:0-3288 GCA_035294045.1 Roseiarcus sp.
TGCGACAGTAGACGTGCGCGAGTTGAAGGGGCTGCTCGCTCCGGCTCCTCGGCGAGTATCGCTTGACGAAATGGAGACGGCGATTCGCCGGCGTGCGACACGGCGATGACCGGAATCGATACGAACGTCCTCGTGCGATACCTCGTGCAGGACGAACCCGAGCAGGCAAAAAAGGCCACCCGGTTCATCACCAACGAGTGCTCGTCGGAGGATCCGGGCTTCATCAACCGAATCGTGCTGTGCGAGCTCGTCTGGGTGTTGGAGACGGCCTACGGCTACGCGCGAGAGCAGGTGGCTTTTGCGCTGGAGAAGATTTTACGCACGGCCCAGTTCGAGATCGAAGACCATCAGGAGGCGTGGTCGTCGTTGCGCGAATATCAGAATGGCGCCGACTTCGCCGATTCTCTTATTGCCGCCGTTAATCGTCGTCACGGCTGCGAGCGAACCGTGACGTTTGACCGAAAAGCGGGCCGGCGGGCCGGCTTTGTGGCTTTTTAAGTTAGCCTGTCCCGTACAGCCCGAAACACTCTCTTAAATGCGGGCAGGTTGGCGAGCAGGTCGGGATCGATATATTGATGCTTCAGTATGGAGATTAAGCCGATTCGCAATGACGCCGATCACGAGGCCGCGCTGCGCGAGATCGAGCGGCTATGGGGCGCCAAGGAAGGTACGCCCGAGGGCGACCGCCTGGACGTGCTGACGACGCTGGTAGAGGCCTACGAGGAGAAGCATTTCCCGATGGATGCGCCTGACCCGGTAGAGGCGATCAAATTCCGCCTTGACCAGCAGGGGCTGGACCATCGGGCGCTAGTCGGCGTAATCGGCACCCGAAGTCGTGTTTACGAGGTGATGCACCGCAAGCGGGGGTTATCGCTCGAGATGATCCGCCGCCTCAATCAGCGCTTCGGCATCCCGGCGGAGGTACTCATCCGGCCAATTCGACCGCCGCGGCGCCGTGCCGCTTAGCAAGAGGGAAACACAGATTCTGTATCAATTGGAGGAGTGCTAACGAGGATAGCGGAGCGGGTTGAGAGCACTGGCGGGTCGGCGCGTATCGTCGCTTCCTCGATTGGTCGCTTCGACGGAGTGCTAGACGTTAATCGAATCTGTGCTCTTGACTCAGGAGTGTCGATGAAAATCGACATCACCGATTTCGGTGGACGGTGTTCGTCCGGGTAACTAGCTATGCTGAGCGACTCCTATCGGAATTATTCGGCGTCGCGCTGATCAGGGGGTCCTCCGGCTGTGAAGAAGTCCTCAGAATCACACATCAAGTAGCCGAGGTAATCAAGATACCGAATGTACCCGAGCCGGCTCCCATGGGGCGTGAATGGCCCTCGATGCCAAGATTTCTTAGCCATGTTCGTGATGAGGCGGTTGCCACTCATTACTTCGCCCAGGTACCGGCCATCCTGGCCGTGGACTTCATCTCCGTGAAACCGGCGACGTCGCGGCCGTCATGGGTCCAGAGATCATCGCCGTCGCGATAGCCGAAGGAGGTTCCGCCCCACGTCCACAGCCACTTCATCGGTTTCCCCTCTCGTAAAGGACAAAGGGGGTTATCAGATATTCAAAGGGGGAGGGACGGCGCCGCGTCGTGGGGCTTGAGGAATGACGAACCTGGCTAAGCGGCGGCCAGCGTGGCGAGCGAGGCGGCGAGTTTGACGGCCTCGGTACAAAGGTTGAGCACTTCGACGACGTTCTTGAGGTCGGCGAGCTGGCCCTGCACCTGGTCGTTGACGCCGTGCAATTCTTTGGTCAGGGCATCTACAGTCGCATTCTTGTCTGTCAGCGCTTTGGCGGCGGCGGCGAAGTATGTGTCACGGGCGGAAGCGAAGAGACTGCGCAACCGACGCTTCTGCTCGTCGGTCTGGCATTCGGCGTAGAGCGCATCGAAGGAATCATCGAGCTGGTCATAGACCTTTTTGATCTCGGCTAGGATGTTGTTCTTCGCCATCGCTAGGCCCTCCAGTCATTTATTTCCGGCGCGCGCGGTTGATCTGATCAATGACACTGCGGATGAGGGCGAGTTGCTGGGTGACAGCTGCTAGGTTGAGTGGCTCGCCTTTTTCGAACTGCTTATGGGCGGCCAACAGGGCGCTTAGCGCCGTCTGATTGGCCCGCATTGTTTCGTCCTGCAGGGTCGCGATCTCAGACGCGCGATAGCGAATTGCGGCGGCTATCGCTTGGTTGAAGCGGGTTTGACACTGTGCGCGCGCGGCCCCGGAGTCCGTCGCGCAGGCGCGCAAATACGAATCTGGCGAATAGGTCAGGCCGAACGAACCTATCTGCTCGGTGAGGATCGCATCGGGAGCGCCGATGCCATGTCGCCACAGGGCGAGCGCGGTCTCTCTCAGCCCTCGCGTGATTTCATCCTGAAGACCGGCATAAATGCTGTTTTCGCTGTTCAGGAGATCCAGGGTTGCTTGGAGGCGCGCGGAAATTGCCTCGCTGGCTTTCAGCACGGCGCGTTTCTGATATTCGGTCGCGAGGAAACCCGAGCCGCCGGTGATGGCTGCGGCGGCAGTAGGCGATATAGCAGGGGCGCCGGAGCCTACAGCAACGGCGTAATTGTCTATGGCTCCGTCGAGCGCCGAAAGCGAGGCCGTCACTTGGCCCGACGCGTCATATGAAGCTAGGGCGATGAAGCCGCTATAAACCCGAGCTAGTTGCCCGAGGAGCGCTGCGCGCGCGCGCAACGCAGACTGAAGCTTGTTGATGCTGTCGAGTAATGAATCCGTCGGTGGAGAATACTTCTCAGGGTCGAGGGCGGTCAGCATGTACTGCCCTTCGACGAAATTATCGAGTCCGGGTGACAGCGCGGAAATCGCTTGCTGATAGGTAGTTGCGGTCCGAACGCCAGTGTTGCCCAAGGCGACGGCCGACTGCAAGTTGGCGGAAGTGCACGCCGACGCGAGCCCGGCGAGAACCGCTCCAAGAGCCGCGCGTAAAGCAAAATTGAAGGGGTATGTTCTGATGCGTCTTATTGCAGGAGGCATGTTCCGCTTGCTGCTGACCTATGCGCCCTCCGCTTGACCTGTGGCCGGCGGAGGGCCGGCGCTTTGCTCCGTTCCGCCTCCCGCGATTGTCAGAAGCCGCCGGACAAAAGCGCGCTCGGCGAATCCTGAGGCGAATGCAACAACCAGGAAGGAGAGATCACGCGGATTATGTGAGTCGAGGCCGGCGATGGAAAGGAGTTTGGAGCGGATTGCAAGGTACACAACGAGGGCGAGCGCGGCGCCGACGAAAGGCCGTAAGTATATAAGGCGCCGATAGATGTAGTATTCG
>DATGLU010000670.1:0-2684 GCA_035294045.1 Roseiarcus sp.
CGTCGGCGTGCGCGAGCGCCAGCGGAAAGGTGCGGCCTTGGACGGTCACGGAGCGCCCCGAAGCCTCCTTGAGCAGGCTCGCGAGATCGGGCGCAATCAAATCGATTACATGGAGTTTCAGCGCCTCGGTGTCGCTGATCGCGACGCTCTTGCGCACCGCGTCTTCGACCCACGCTTCGTTGCGTCCGCGCTGATGGGCGATCGCGCGCGCGTACGAGGCGGTAAAGTTCTCGATCTTTTCGCTCATTGCGCTTGGCAGGTCCTCGCCGCCAGCCTCGACCGGATGGGCCGCGCCGATCGAAGTTCCGGGCGCCATCGCGGCAATATTCGCCGCCTCGGTGATAAAGGTCCCGGCGGAGGCGGCGCTGGCGCCGGACGGCGCGACATAAACAATTATCGGCAATGGCGCATTCAGGATCGCCTTGACGATAGCCTGGGCCGAAGTCAGCATCCCGCCCGGCGTATCGAGTTCGATCACGAGCGCCGCGGCGCCGTTCTCCGCCGCTTGCGCTATCGAGTCACGGATGAAATCCGCCGACGCCGGATTGATCGCGCCCTCAATCGCGATGAGGGCGACGGTCGGATTGGCGGCGGAAGCCGGAGCAGCCGCAATGAACAGTGTGAGGAGGGCGACCGCCGGCCACGCCAAGCCGCGCTGAGCGGTCTGCGAGAGATTTCTTATGCGCGCTGGCGGAGGCGTCGACCTAGGAGGCCTGGGCGGACGACTTCATCTGATGAAGCCGTTTCGACAGGCGCGCGATTTTTCGCGACGCCGTGTTGCGTTTAATCACACCTTTGCTCGCCGCCTTGTCGAAGGCTTTCATGGCCGCGCGCAGCGCTTCGGCGGCGGCATTGGCGTCCTTGCCTTCGAGTGCCTCGAGCGTGTTTTTCGCGATCGTGCGGACGCGTGACTTGATCAGGCGATTCCGCGCCTGCCGCTTGAGGCTCTGCCGATGCCGCTTCTCGGCCGACGGATGTACCGGAATATGGGGCATATCGCGCCTCAACCTAACAGCGGGTGCCGATTGCGTCAACGGCCCCGAGGCGAGTCGAGGGCCTCAGTCGAGCTTGACCGCCTGCCAGAGCTGGTCGATTTGCGCCGGAGTCAACTGGGTCAGTTCGAGGCCTTTGGCGGCGGCGCGGGCTTCGACCATCCGGAACCGTCGCGCGAACTTATCGCACGCGCGCCGCAGCACCTCTTCGGCACTTTGCCCGATAAAGCGCGGAGCGTTGCCGAGCGCCAGCAGCATATCGCCCAGTTCTTCAGCGGCGGCGCTCAGATCGTTGCGCGAGAGGGCGCCTTCGACCTCGTCCATCTCTTCGCGCACCTTGGCGAGGACGGCGTGGATATCCGCCCAGTCCATCCCGGCGTCGCGCGCCCGGAGGCCGAGTTTTTCCGCGCGCAGCAGCGCCGGCATTGCGCGCCCGACGCCATCGAGGGCCGACTGCGCGCCGGCCCGCCGGCGCTCTTCGGCCTTGATCCGGCTCCAGTTCGCGACCACTTCGTCGGCAGTTTCCGCCTTGTTTTCGCCATAGACATGCGGATGACGGCGGATGAGTTTGTCCGCGGCCTGGGTCAGGATCTGGTTGAGTGAAAGCGCGGTTTCCTGTTCAGCGATGACCGCGGCAAAGATGCTCTGCGCGAGGAGATCGCCGAGCTCATCGGCAATTCCTGAAGCGGCTTGCGAATCGATCGCGTCGGCGGTTTCGTAAGCCTCTTCGATCAGATGCTTGCCCAATGTGGCGAGGGTTTGCTCGCGATCCCACGGACACTTGGCGCGCAGCTCGCGCACAATCGCCGCCAGGCGCGCGAAGTTTTCAGCGTCGTTACCGGCCATACGGCTAGCTTAGCATGGGCCTCGCCGATGAATTGCGGCCGCTGCCGACGATCGTCATCGAAGGACCAGCTCGGCGGCTAGATCGCTTCGGCGGCGGCCAGACGATCGATCTCCGCCGCGTTGAGTCCGGCCGCGGTCAGCACCTCTCGCGTATGTTCGCCGAGGCGCGGCGCCGGGCGGGCGAAGCGCGTTACCGGATCGCGGCCGTCGGTGCCGACCGAAGCCGGATACGACAGCGGTCGACCGAGCTCCGGATGTTCGATTGGCTGAAAGGTTCCACGCGCCTGGAAATGGGGATCGTCGAGGTTTTCCTCGGGATAGCGCACGCTGGCCCACAGCAGACCCTTGGCCTGCGCGCGATGGAAGATCTCTTCGGCGGGCAGCGCCGCGCAGAAGCGGTCGATCATCGCGCTGAAGTGCGCGCCGGCTTCTGAGGGCGAATTCTTCGCCAGCTCACGATAACTCTCGCTGTCCAGGTCGTGTTCGACGCCCGCCTCGGTCATCATCTGTGCAATCACGCGGCGCTCGTGCCCACCCCAGAACATGAAGGCCTTGACGTAGCGTCCATCGCTGGTTTTGCGCAACCAGGGCCGCGACCGACGTTCGGCGGCGTGACGCCCGGTCTGGCGATGGACCAGCGCCTGGTTGTAGATCCAGGTGGGTATCGCCACTTCGGTGCAGGTGCTGACGGCCTCGTGGATCGACAGATCGATCACATCGCCCTGTCCGGTCAGCTCGCGATAATTGAGCGCCGCGGTAAGCGCGAGCACGGCGTGCTCGCAGGCGATATGATAGGCCTGCCACATGGCGGGCGCGATCGGCGGCGTGTCGTAAGTGCCGTCGGGT
>DATGLU010000671.1:0-3857 GCA_035294045.1 Roseiarcus sp.
ATACAAGGAAGCCGGTGAGGCCAGCCACGCCGCTTTCGCCGCCGACAATTCGTGCTCCGGCGTCGCCGGACGCGAGAAGCCGCATCGTTTCGGCCGCCGCCTCGTCCGGGATGGCCATATAGGCGGCGACGCCCTTTTCGAGGATGGGCCAAGCGATGATCGACGGCTCCCCGCAGGCGAGCCCCGCCATAATGGTATGCAGATCGCCGCCGACGGCGGTCGGCTTTCCGGCCTCGGCGCTGGCCAGAAGGCAAGCAGCGGTTTCCGGCTCGACTACGATCACACGAGGCGCGTTCGCGCCGAGCGCTTCCCAGAAATGCGCCGTGACGGCCGCGGCAAGGCCGCCGACCCCGCCTTGGACGAAGATATGGGTTGGGCGATCGCCGCCGAGCTGGCGCAGAGCTTCGTCCGCCATGACGCTATAGCCCTGCATGACGTCGCGCGGGACGTCGGTATAGCCGGGGTAAGAAGTGTCGGAGACGATCCGCCAGCCCTCCGCGGCGGCCATGCGCGCCGCCTCGCGCACGCTATCGTCATAGTTTCCCCGCGTGCGGACGACGCGCGCGCCATAGGACGCGATCGCCGCCTCGCGCCCTGCCGAGACCGTTTCATGAATAAAAATTACGGCTTTGCAACCGAACATGCGGGCGCCCCAGGCGACCGAGCGGCCGTGATTGCCGTCCGTCGCGCAGCTGACGGTCACTCCCGAGCAGATGGCGGCGTAACGGCCGCTCAGAATGTCTTCCGGCATCGGACGTTCGCTGGTCGTCTCGAAGATCAGATTCGCGAGCAGCCGATAGACCGCATAGGCGCCGCCCAGCGCCTTGAAGGAGCCAAGCCCGAAGCGGCCGGCCTCTTGTTTATAGAAGATGCGGCCGACGCCTGTCTCGGCGGCGAGGGCGTCGAGGGCGATGAGCGGGGTTTCCGCGTAGCCGCGCCAGGCGGAAATCGTCGAAAGCGCTTCGCGCCCCGCCGCGTGAGAAAGCACGGGCTTGAAGGCCTCCGGATAGGCCCCTTGAGACGTGCGGGCCGCAATGAGGCGAGCTTTGACGGAAGCGAAATCTGAAACCAAATCGAACATTCCAGGATCGCGAGAACTGTGCGAAAGAATAGCAAGCGATTGCGGCCAGTCAACACAGGATGAAAGAGTTTTTTCTCAAGAGGACGATTATGAAAATCGATTCAAAAAAGAGCGTCCAGCAGGACAGCCGCCCGATCGATGTGAGGATCATGGCGGTCTATGATGAATTGACGGCGAGCGAGCGGCGCCTGGCCGCCGTCGTCATGGAGGCCCAGAGCAGCCTTGCGAGCTTTACGGCAGGAGAGCTCGCGACCAAGGCCGAGATCTCAAACGCCACCGCCGCCCGTTTCTTTAAGCGCCTTGGCTATGCGAGCTACAACGACGCGCGCCTGCGCGCTCGTCAGGCGGAGGATTGGGGCTCGCCGCTCTACGAACTGACAGGAACCGGCAAGAAGCGCCTGGCGCCAGGCGATTTCGGTTTGCACATCGCGCAGGACCTGCAGAATCTCACGCGCACGGCGGAGACGCTCAGCGAGAGCGAACTCGACCACGCCGCCCGCATCCTGACTGACGCGTCGCGGGTTTGGGTGCTTGGCTTCCGCAATTCGATGGCGCTTGCCCAATACGCCCGCGGGCTCCTCGTGCACGTAAAACCGGATGTGCACCTCTTGCCGCTGGCAGGCATGTCGATGGGCGAAGAGCTGGCCGGCGTCGCCGATACGGATGCGTTTCTTGTGATCGGATTCCGGCGTCGCCCCGCGCTATTGCGTGAGATTATGAGCGTGGCCAAGGACGCCGGCGCAACTTCTGTTTTGATTGCGGACCTGACCGCCGCCCGGACCGCCCAACTCGCCACAGTGACTTTGCGCTGCCACAACCGCGGCCATTCCATGTTCGACAGCTACGCCGCGCCCGTCAGCGTTATCAATTATTTGTGCTCCACCGTCAGTCAGATGCTCGGCGAAGCCGCGCTCCGGCGGCTCGCCGAAATCGAGCGTCTCCATGAGCGCCTGGACCACCTCGTCGGCCCGGCGCGGGCGCGACGGGCCGCCGAAAGGCTAGCTGCCGAAAAATGAAATATTATCTTCATATTGCATATCTCATGAAAATGTTTTTTGATCGACTTGGCCCACGGAAATGACCGGCCATCCTATTCAGGGACCTGGTGAGAGCGGGCAGAAAGGACCGAGCCAATGAAAATTCGCATCGATCGCCGCCACCTTCTCAAATCCGCTACCGCAGGCGCCGCGCTCGGCGCGCTTGGGCCTTTCGGCCCCGCCTTCGCGGCCACCGAAATCGTCTGGATGACCTGGGAGAACCTGGCGAAGGATGATTATTTAGCCCCGTTCCTGAAAAATGCCGGGGTCACCATCACCAAGAACTTTATCGGCACTGACGACGAGCAGTTCGCGAAGCTGCGCGCCGGCGGCGCCTCCTCGGTCGACCTCATCACGCCTGGCCTCGACAAGGTGGAATTCTACATCGCCTCCGGCCTGCTGCAGCCGATCGACTTCGCCAAGGTGCCGAACGCCTCTCTGCTCTATGACACGTTCAAAAGCACTTCGCTCGGCAAGAAGGACGGCAAGACCTACGGCGTGCCGTTTTACTGGGGGATCAATCCGATCGTCTATCGGGCTGACCTGATGGACGCAGAGCCGGATTGGTCTGTCTTCTTCGAAGGGCAGAAATACGCCGGCAAGCTCGCCATGCGCGACTATGCGCTCGAGGGCATTATGATCGCCGCGATGTATCTCGGCATCCCGAAAGACCGTATGTTTAAGATGGATGACAAGGAGCTTGCCGAGGTCAAAAAGGCTCTTATCGCGCAGAAGAAGTTGCTCCGCACTTACTGGAACTCGATCGGCGATCTGACGAACCTGTTCGCTTCCGGCGAAGTTGTTTGCGCGTTTTCCTGGGTGCCGCCGTACTATGATCTCACCGCTCGCGGCCTTAAGATGGGTATGGCGAAACCGAAGGCGGGCGTTATCGGTTGGTGCGACACAATCGCCGTTCCGAAGGGCGTCGAGGGAGACAAGCTCGACAAAGTGTTCAGCTTCGTCAACTATCTGCTCGGGCCGGAATATGGCGAGAAGCTCGCTTTTGGCGGCCCGTATGCGCAAAGCACGTCGGCGGCGCTCTCAAAGTTGCCGGACGCGCAAAAGGAAAAGATCTTCGTCAAGGATCTTTCCATCATGAACAGCTTCGTTTGGAAGCAGAATCCGCCTCGATATAACGACTGGGTCGCTCTGTGGAACGAAGTGAAGGCGAGCTGAGGAATGAGCGCCGCGGAGCGTGAGGGGCAAGATTTGGAGCGCGAACCGCGCCCCCTTCTCCGCGGCGTCGCGGTGCACAAGAATTATGGAGGGGTACACGCGGTGCGTGGGGTAAATTTCACCGTCGCCGCGAACAGCTATGTTACCCTTCTCGGCCCATCCGGCTGTGGTAAGACGTCACTTCTAAGGATGATCGGGGGCTTCGAGGAAATCTCCTCGGGCGTTATTCAACTTGATGACCGCTCCCTCTCGACCATCCCCCCGAGCAAGCGTCCCGTCAACACTGTCTTCCAAAATTACGCGCTCTTTCCGCATTTGACTGTTGAAGAGAACGTCGGCTTCGGCCTCGCCTATCGCAAGCTTTCGAAAGCCGAGATCACCGCGAAAGTGGATGCCGCCCTCGCCATGGTCCGTATGACACTCATGGCGAAGCGACGGCCGCGCCAGCTTTCCGGCGGACAGCAGCAGCGCGTAGCGCTCGCCCGCGCTATCGTCAACGAGCCGCGCCTTCTACTCCTTGACGAGCCGCTCTCGGCCCTCGACCGGCGCATGCGCAAGGACAT
>DATGLU010000672.1:0-5446 GCA_035294045.1 Roseiarcus sp.
CCTTCCGGCGGCGCTACCGCGGATGCACGTAGCTGTGCCGCCAATTGGCGACGCTGATCCTCCGCGCAAATCTGCATATTGTCCGGCGAAATCGGCCGCGGCGAAAACCGTTCGAGCGCGGCGCCGGCGATCATCGCGAGATCGACCGCTTGGCCGCTGAGGGGAGCTTGGCGAGCCGGCTGCACCGGATTTTCTGCGTTGGCTAATCGCGAGTCTACAAAGGCGCGACCGAAGACATGCTGCGCATCCGCGGCGCCGGTCGCGAGTTCATGATGGCGGTTTCACTGCATCGCTTCGCTCGACATAGGTTCGGAGGCGCTTCGCCAGCGCGTCAATCTCGAACAGGCCCGACCTGAAATTCACTTGATCGAGGCACACGCGAAGGAACCACAGACGAACTCATTGAGCGCACGAAGCGAGAGCTTGCCGCGCCCGTCGAGATCGCCGTGGCGGACCGCGAGGGAGCCTCCTCCTCCGCTCGCGCGATTTTGCAGCCAAGGCTCTAAATTGGTAAGGATCGCGTGAAAGTGTAACTGGCGAGTCGAGGAGGACTCGGGGTGCGAGCGGCGAAATCAGGCCGGAGCCGGACGAAGGCGAAAGACCGCGAAACGTCGCGCGAAATGGCGACCGAGCCGGTCCAGGCGGGCCGTTTCGGCCAGGCGCGCTCCGCGCGCTCGGCGGCGATGCTGGAAGATTACACCGAGCTGATCGCCGACCTGATCGCGGCCAATGGCGAGGCGCGCACAATCGACATCGCTCGCAGGCTCGGCGTCGCCCATCCGACGGCGACCAAAACGATTGCCCGCCTCAAGCGCGAGGGCCTGGCGACGGCGCGGCCCTATCGCGGCATTTTTCTCACCGAGGCAGGGCAGGCGATGGCGAAGAAGGTGCGCCAGCGCCATCGCCTGGTCGTCGATCTCCTCCTCGCCGTCGGCGCGCCGCGGGAAGCGGCGGAGGCCGACGCCGAGGGCATCGAGCATTATGTCAGCGAAGCGACGCTGCGCGCCTTCGAGGATTTCCTGCGCCGGCGCGAAACCGCTTAAAACCGCCGCGCACGGCTGATCCGCGCCCGATTGAGATGCGGCGTCGGATCTTCGTCGAGCGGCCGGGCCGTGAGGTCGACAAGGTCCTGGCGGGTCAAGCCGACATCGCGCAACTCGTAGTCGCTCATCGAGGCAAGCTGGGCGAGCATGCGCCGCGTCGCGACAACATGAGCCGGCCAAAGCGCGGCGCGCCACAACAGCGCGAGGGCTTTGTCAAAAAGAGAAGGACGGGCGAAACGCTGGAGGGACGAGGCTTCGTGGCAAGGAGCCGTTGCAGTTGTCATCGGTCTTCTCCTTCGGTCAAAGCGATCCCGTTCGCCGTCAAGGCGCCGGCGCGGCGGTCTCGATGCGTTTGATGGGGAGGAGAGTGCCGGATTCTTATTGATCGGTCCAACGAATGTTTGTATGGTAATCCATCACGACTCGCGATGAATTCGCCATGCTCGACACCGACCAGCTTCGCTCCTTTCTCGCCATCGTCGATACCGGCTCGTTCACCCGGGCGGCCGAGCGGGTGAACAAGACCCAATCGGCGGTGTCGATGCATATCCGCCGGCTCGAAGAGCAGCTCGGCGTCGCGCTGTTCATCAAGCAGGGCCGCGGCGCCCGCCTCTCCGAGGAGGGCGAAAGGCTGATCGACTACGCCCGCCGGATCATTCAGACCGAAGCCGGCGCGCTCGCCGCCTTGTCGCGCAAGGGCCTGTCGGGCCGCGTCCGGCTCGGCATGCCCGACGATTACGCGGAGTTCTTTCTCGCCGACATTCTCACCCGTTTTTGCCGGAATCATCCGCTGGTCGAGATTTCCGTCCTCTGCGAGCCCTCGGTGTCGCTGGCGGCGCAGGTGCGGGCGCGGGCGCTCGACCTTGCCGTCGTCACCGACATGCAGGGCATGGAGAACGTCGAGGTCATCCGCGAGGACCCGCTGGTCTGGGTCGCCTCCAAGCGCTTTCAGCTCGAGCAGGGCGCCCCGGTGCCGCTTGCCGTTTCGAGCACGATTTGCGTCTGGCGGCGCATCGGCGAGGAGGCGCTGCGCGCCAGCAATCGCGCGACGCGGGCGCTGTTCACCTCGAACAATTACTCCGCCATCGGCCCGGTTGTGCGCGCCGGCCTCGCCGTGACGATCTTGCCGCTCGGCTGCGTGCCGGCCGACCTCAAAGCGCTGGGCGCCGAGGCGGATATGCCGCCGCTGCAGCCCTCGCGCATCGGCCTGATCCACGCGCCGGGCAAAGCAAGCCCGGAAGCCGCGGCCCTGGCCGACGCCATCCGCGCGACGGTCGGCCATTCCGCCCTGCAGGTCGCCGCGGAGTAGCGCAAGGCTACGGGCGCTCGTCGACGAGCGCCGGCCAGCCCCAGCGCAGCAGCGGCAAAGAATCCTCGGCGAAGGCGACAAGGTCCTCGACCAAGGCCGGGGATTTCAGCCGCGCCGCCCGGATCGGCCGCGTGCAGATGAAGGATTTCTTCTTCAAGGCGGCGAGGACGGCCGGATCGTCGATCCCGGCGAATTCGCGCGGGACGCGGCTCACGTCGTACTCGCTCGACAATTCGAGCCCGTTCTTCTCCAGCGCGGCGACCATCCTCGCGTAAGCCTTGGGCGCGCGAGCGATGGCGCGGCGCAGGCGCGCCAGAACGGCCGGCTCGGGCGCATAGAAGCCGGCGGCGGCGAAACATTCCTCCGGGGAGATATGGATATAAATGAGGCCCTGCTCGTTCTTGCCGCCGCCCCGCGTCATCACCGCGCCGGCATGGGTTTTGTAGGGGCTCTTGTCCTTCGAGAAGCGGATGTCGCGATGGAGGCGGAACAGGGAGCTCTTGCGATCGCCCTTGAGCGGCAGCTTGGTCTTGGCGAAGGCGGCGCTTAAGTCCTCGATAAGATCGCCGAAAGGCTGCTTGATTTGCGCCTCGTAGATCGCCCGGTTTTCCTCAAACCATTCCTTGGTTTGATGGAAAGCGAGCGCCTTGAAAAAGGGCAGCGCTTGAGGGCCAAAACCTTTGAAGGCCATGAAAGTCTCGAGACCGTTCGCCCGCGGCGCTAAGCGCGCCGGTCGGCGCCGCTCGATAAATGCGTCTGGGCGGGTTTGCAAATCCGGCGCTGGACCGACCGGTCTTGCCGCGCGATTTCTCGCTCTTGGCGCGCCGGAACGCGCTATTGTCGGCCAGCGCCGGCGCCTTTAGGCTCTAAGCCATGATCCCGGACATCGCCACGCGCGTCTACAATCATACGTTCCGCATCGACCCGATCGTGCGCACGCTGCTCGATACGGATTTCTACAAATTGCTGATGCTTCAGATGATCTGGAAGCTGCATGGCGAGCGGCGGGTGACGTTCCAGCTCATCAACCGCACCGCCAGCGTGCGGATCGCCGACATGATCGAGGAGCGCGAGCTGATCGACCAGCTCGACCACGCCCGCAGCCTGCGCCTCGCCAAGAACGAGCTGATCTGGCTCGCCGGCAACACGTTCTACGGGACGAAGCAGATTTTCGAGCCGGCTTTCATGGATTGGCTCGCCGGCTTTCGCCTGCCCGACTACGAACTGATCCGCAAGGACGGCCAGTTCGAGCTCCGCTTCGAGGGACGGTGGACCGAAACGACGATGTGGGAAATCCCCGCGCTCGCGATCATCAACGAACTCCGGGCGCGCGCCGCGGTGCGCTCGATGAGCCGCTTCGATCTTGACGTCCTCTACGCCCGCGCCAAGGCGAAGCTGTGGAGCAAGGTCGAGCGCCTGCGCCTCCTCGCCAAGGAGGCGCCGCTGCGCCTGTCCGAATTCGGCACGCGACGCCGGCACGGTTTTTTGTGGCAACGCTGGTGCGTCGAGGCGATGCTGGAAGGGCTCGGCGAGGAGAGCTTCGTCGGCACCTCCAACATCAAGCACGCGATGGATACCGGCCTCGAAGCGGTCGGCACCAACGCGCATGAATTGCCGATGGTCTATGCCGCTGTCGCGCCGAACGACGACGCTTTGCGCGACGCCCCTTACGCGGTCTTGCGCGACTGGGCGCAGATGTATGGCGGCAATCTGCTCGTCGTCCTGCCCGATTGTTTCGGCACCACCGCCTTCTTGAGCCAGGCGCCGGATTGGGTCGCCGATTGGAAAGGCGCGCGGCCGGACTCTAAGCCGGCCATTCCCGCGGCGCGCGAGCTCATCGCCTGGTGGCGCGGCCGCGGCCGCGATCCGCGCGAAAAGCTGGTCGTCCTCTCCGACGGCATGGATATCGATACGATCGAAAACTCGGTGCGCGCGTTGCGCGGCCAGGTCCATGTGTCGATCGGCTGGGGCACCAACCTGACCAACGATTTCATGGGCTGCGCTCCGGCCGGAATCGACGGCGAATTGCGCGCGATCTCGCTCGTCTGCAAAGTGGTCGAGGCGGACGGACGGCCGACGGTCAAGCTCTCCGACAATCCCAACAAGATGATCGGCCCGCCGGAGGAGATCGAGCGCTACCGGCGGGTGTTCGGCGCGGCGGGGGTGAGCGCGCAGCCGGTGCTGGTGTGAACGGAGCTTGCCAATCTGTGTAGACGGACCTACATTTCCGTCTACACGGAGATCGCTATGCCGCTGAACATTCGGAGCGATGAAGTCGACCGGCTTGCCGGAAAGCTTGCCCGGCGGAAGGGCGTCACCAAAACCGAAGCGGTGAGGCTGGCGTTACAGAGCGAATTGCGCCGAATGGAGGAGGCGGCTCCCTTATGGGAGCGCTTAGCTCCTCTGCGCCGCAAGATCGCTGCGCGCCCCGATACCGGTCTCGAAGCGGACAAGGCGTTTTTTGACGAACTCAGCGGCGAGTTCTGATGTTCGTCGACGCATCCGCGATCCTCGCCATCCTCCTGGACGAACCAGACGGCGAGAGGCTTGCGGGCGCACTGCAGACCGCCAAGCCGAGTAAACCCGTCACCTCGGTCCTTGCCGCCTGGGAGGCGGCGGTTGGGCTGAATCGAAAAAAGGGCCTCCCGATGATTGAGGCGGAGGCTAGAATCTTGGAGTTCGCTGAAACAGCGGGCCTCGACATCATCAGCGTGACGCCGACGGAGTTTTCCGCGGCGTTGCGTGCTTTCGACCGCTATGGCCGCCATCGCTATCCGGAGGCGGACCGGAACAAGGCGCTGAATCTCGCGGATTGCTTTCACTACGCCTGCGCCAAGTCCCGCCGGATGCCGATCTTGCACAAAGACGCTGGATTGGCGTTGACGGACGCCAAAAGCGCCTCTTGAACCTTGACGCTCGCCCTCGCACGCGGCGAGCGTAAAATCAGTCATCCAGCGCGCGACGGTCGAGTTCCCATGTCGCACATCGCCTTCCCCGCTCCCGATCCCTCCATCCTGGCGCGCCGCGGCGCCATCCTCGCGGAGCTTTCCGCCCTGCTGCCGCATGGCGGATTGATCGTCGCCGAGGAGGAGCG
>DATGLU010000673.1:0-2313 GCA_035294045.1 Roseiarcus sp.
GCTGCTCGATCCTGAGGCCATCCTGTTCGCCGGCGGCGTCGCCGAATCGCTCGACGCGCTGGCGCCGGCGATCCTTGCCGCATTGCGCCGCCATTTGCCGCCGCATCTGCGCGGCGTCGCGCTGCGCCAGGGGCGATTCGCCGGGCAGGCGGCGCTGATCGGGGCGGCGATCGCCGGCGCGGCGGGCGACGATTGGCGGAGCGTCAAGTGAGCGCGACCATTCCCTTGCCCGACCGGCGCCGTCCCGAGCCGCTCTGGCACCAATGCGAGCGCTCGATCCAGGCGCTGATCGAGAGCGGCGAATGGGCGGCCGGCGCGCAAATCCCGGCCGAGGACCGGCTCTGCGCCATGCTCGGCGTCAGCCGCATCACCATCCGCCACGCCTTGCGCAACCTCGAGGAACGCGGCCTGCTGCGGCGCGAGCATGGCCGCGGCACATTCGTGCGCAGCGCCACGCTCGTCGCCGGCGCGCGTGGCCTGACCAGCTTCACTGAGGAAATGTCCAGCCTCGGCCTCGCCGCAGGCTCGCGCCTGCTCGACCAGGATGTGATCGCGGCCTCCGCCGACATCGCCGCGGCGCTGGAGATCGAAGAAGGCGCTTCGGTCCTGCGCATCCGGCGCTTGCGGCTCGGCGGCGAGGCGCCGATCGGCGTCCAGACCGCGCATCTGCCGCTCGATCGCGTCGCGGCGCTGCTCGGCGCCGGTCCGCTGGACGGCTCGCTCTATGCGGCGCTCGAAACGCGCTGCGGCATCAAGCCGGAAGAAGCGCGCGAGACCTATCGCGTCGCGCTGATCGACGAGCCGGACGCGGCGCTGCTCGGCGTGCCGGCGGGCAGCCCGGTCTTCGTCGTCGAGCGCATCACCGCCGACGGCCGCGGCGCCTTCGAATTCACCCTCTCCCTGATGCGCGGCGATCGCTACGAAATCCGCTCGACCCTGCGCGCCAAACCCTTTTCACAGGAGCGACCATGACCGACCTCTATATCAGCCGCCTGACCGATCTCATCGAGAAGGCGAGCAAGGCCAACCACGCGGCTTTCGACAGCGTCGCCAAGCGGCTCGCCGAAACCTTGCAGAATGGCGGCCTGATCCATCTCTACGGCTCCGGTCATTCCGTCCTGCCGGTCCAGGAAGCCTTTCCGCGCTACGGCTCCTATGTCGGCTTCAATCCGCTCACCGATCCGCGGGTGATGTGGCACAATGTGCTGGGCGCCGGCGGCGTGCGCGAATTGCTGTGGCTGGAGCGGACCGAGAAATACGCCGAGAAATTCCTCGACCACCAGCCGCTCAATGCCGGCGACTGCATCGTCATTTACGGCCATAGCGGCCGCAACGCTTCGGGCATCGACGCGGCGCTCTATGCGAAAAAACGCGGCCTGTTCGTCGTCGCGATCACCGCGAAGGCCAATCTCGACAAGCCGGCGACCCATTCGTCGGGCAAGAGGCTCGCCGACGCCGCCGACGCGGTGATCGACACTTGCGCGCCGATCGAGGACGCGATCGTGCCGATCGACGGCTGGAGCCGGCCGGTCTCCGGCTCCTCGACGGTTCTCGCCATGATCATGACGCACGAGCTGATCGCGCGGACCGCGCGGGAACTGGCGAAAAGCGGCGTCGAACTGCCGACCTTCGCCTCGCCGACCATTGCCGGCGTGACGCTGCATGACACCGACGTGATTTACGGCGTGTACCGCCAGCGCCTGATCGAAGCGCAGAGAAAGCACCTGCCGGTTTTCCAAGCGAAGATGCGCGGCGAAGGATAAGCCGGCTTAGATTCCAGGTGGCCCGGCCCGTACCTTCGCCCTCGCGAAGCGCGCCGGCTGCGACGGATTGGCGCGGCCATCGAGGTCGCCAAATCAGGAACTTCAACCAAGCCCGATCGGTTGATCGACCGGCGGGTAGCGTCGAGGAAAGGGCAGGCGGGGCAGGGAGGACAGCGTGCCGCCGCTGCTCGAAGTGGCAGACCTCCATAAGAGTTTCGGACCGATCAACGTCCTGCGCGGCGTCGATTTGTCGCTCAGTGCCGGCGAGGTGGTGGCGCTGGTCGGCGACAACGGCGCCGGCAAGTCGACGCTGATCAAGCTGATTTCAGGCGTCCACAAGCAGGATTCCGGAGAAATCCGTTTGAACGGCGCGCCTCTCGACATCCATGGTCCGGCCGACGCGCGCCGGCTCGGCATCGAGACCGTGTATCAGGATCTGGCGCTGGCCGACGATCTCTCGGTCGGCGCGAATGTCTTTCTCGGCCGCGAGCCGGTCAAGCGCTGGCTCGGCCTCTTGCCGGCGATCGACAACCGCAAAATTCGCATCGAG
>DATGLU010000674.1:0-2297 GCA_035294045.1 Roseiarcus sp.
GACCTGCTCGGCGATCGGCGCCTGATCCTGCGCCACAATCTACGCCGCGGCATCCGCCTCGCCGACAAGAGCCGCGACAAGGTTCTGGCCCATGTGCGCAAGCTCTGGGGCTATGGCGTAAGGCTGCAGGAATTCGACGCCGAGCGCGGCGTGGTGGCGGACGAAGCGGAGGCGGGATAGGCCGCTCGTGTCATCGATTTCTCTCGGCTGTGGTAAAAGGGGGTGGCGGCGCCATTATCATCCAGATAATGAAGTTATCGTCGATGGAGCGGATATGTCGAAACCGGTGATCTTCACCATCTCCGCCGCATGGGACGATGAGGCGTCAGTCTGGAGCGGGCATTGCGACGATATTCCGACCGCCGACGCTCGACGAGCTCTTAGCGAAGATTTCCGCGATGGCGCTCGATCTTTTGCCCGACAATCATCCGGGCGTCGATCCCTCGTCGCTTTTCCTGCAAATCACGGCGTTGCGCGAAGCCGAACCTGCCGCCGCTTGAATGGCGCCGAAATTCGACCGGCGCTGCGCGACTTATTGCGCCGCGCGGGCTGCACTCTGGTGAGACAGGGCAAAGGCAGTCACGAAATCTGTAGTCCCCTCACCGGGCGAAACTTCGCCGTGCCGGTCGGCATACCGAGTCGCCATACCGCGAACGCCATTTTGCGGCAGGCCGGACTGCCGAAGGCTTTCTGACGATACCCACCCCGCCTGTTGCGGCTCTGAACGTACTGGTGAGCCTTGTGCGGCAATCAGCTTAAACCGCCGTCTTCCGCGCTTCCCGGACCGCCTCCTCCAACAGCCGCGCCAGGACCTCCGGCTCCTGGGGAAATCCCGCCCGGATCCAGCGCGCTTGCAACGCTTTCAGCGTGGCGCCGACTTGATGGCCGCTGGCGATTCCCCGGGCGAGGATGTCGGCGCCGGAGAAGGGGAGCGCCGGCTGCGGGGTGTCGGCGAGGAAGCGGGCGGCGCTGAGGAAGCGCGCATCGTCCGGCAGCGCGCCGCTATCGGCCTGCGCCAAAGCGAGCGCGTCGAGGGCGGTGGTCCGGCCATGGGCGAAGAGCCAGGCGCGCAATTCGCCGGACGAAGGCGGGGCGGCAAGGCCGTGCAGCCGCTCCAGCGCGCGGGCCGCGGAAGCCAAGCGCTCGTGATCGGCGTTGGAGAGGCGCAGGCGCTCGCGCAGGCGGTCGGCGTCTTCTTCGACGCGGACGATGAGGGCGGCAAGGCGCAGCAGCGCGTCGGGCGCGGCGCAGCGCGCCCTCTCCATCCGGGTTAAGCGCGCATGGCGCGCCGGATCGGGCGCGGAGGCGAGAAGCGAAATCAGCAGGCCGCAATCGCACAGCGCCGTGACGATCTCGGCGGCGCGCGCCGCTTTGAGCAGCTTCAGGAGCTCGGCGGCGATCCGCTCGCGCGACAGGCGCGTCAGCCCTTCGCGCTCCTCAATCGCGGCGCGAAAGCCCTCCTCATCGAGCGGCCCCTCGCCGTAGGCGGCGGAAAAGCGGAAGAAGCGCAGCACGCGCAAATAATCCTCGCGGATGCGCTGGCGCGCCTCGCCGATGAAGCGCACGCGGCGGGCGGCGAGGTCGGCGAGGCCGCCTGCATAGTCATGCACGGCGCCGTCGCGCGTCAGCGACAGCGCGTTGATGGTGAAGTCGCGGCGCAGCGCGTCCTGCACGAAATCGCGGCCGAACCGTACTTTGGTCCGGCGCCCGTCCGGCTCGATGTCCTCGCGCAACGTCGTCGTCTCGAAGGGCGTTCCGTCGACGATCACCGTCACCGTGCCATGGGCCAAGCCGGTCGGCGCGACTTTGAAGCCGGCGGCCTCGGCGCGGCGCATCACCTCATCCGGCGTTGCGGTGGTGGCGAGATCGAAATCGGCGACGTCGAGGCCGAGGACCAGATCGCGCACGGCGCCGCCGACGACGCGCGTCTCTTCGCCGCGCCCGTCGAGCGCTTCGAGCGCGCGGGCGAGGCGGCCCTTCTCCAACAGGCGGCGATCGGCGAGCCGGCCGCCGGCAAGGGCGGGCAGTCCGCTCATTCGATATGGCCTGGAATCAACTGGCCGTTCTCAATGTGCGCCGGAATATAGGCGCCCTGGCCGCGTGGTGCGAGAGACGCCAACAGCGCCATACCGCAAGCGGCCACGGCGAGACCGAGCAGGGTCAGCGTGGCGAGGCGGCTCTTCGTCCAATGTTCGAGAGCCAATGGATAGCGGGCGCGCAAAACGAGATAGATCGCGAAAACGACGAACGGGCTGAGGAACAGAGCCAAAGGATCGAGCGCGACGCGCAGCATCAGG
>DATGLU010000675.1:0-2019 GCA_035294045.1 Roseiarcus sp.
TGCGGCGATCGCGGTGAAGCTTAAGTCGCGCTCGGCCTTGGCGAGCGCCGTCTCCAATTCGCCGCGCGTCCGCTCGGCCTCGACCTTCTGCGCCGCCAGCACGTCGAGATTGGCCTTGGCGCCGTTGACCGCGGCCTCGGCGCTGGCGACCGCGGCGACGGCCGCGGCCTTGGCCGCGACCGTGCGATCGCGGTCGGCGCGCGCCTGTTCGAGCCGCTGCTGCGAGCCGTAGCTCTCCTGGGCGAGCTTGAGCGAGCGATCGTATTCCAGCGCGGCGCGCTGCATGTCGGCCTCGGCCGACGTGACCTGCGCCCGCGCGGTCGCAGCCTGGCTCTCGGCCTGGGCGACGACCGAGCGCTGCGCGTCCATCTGCCGGCCGATCCGGGCGATGGTCGCGTCCTGCGTGTCGATTTTGTCTTTGGCGGATTGGACGGCGAGCCGATAATCGCCGTCGTCGATCTTCACCAAAAGATCGCCGGCGTGAACCGTGGAATTGTCCGCCACCGCGACTTTGGCGATATGGCCGGGCACCTTGGCGGCGATGATCGCGGTGTCGGCGCCGATATAGGCGTCGTCGGTGGAGACGATGAAGCGGCCCTCGACAAACCAATTATAGGCAGCGTTGCCGCCATAGCCGAGGGCGGCGAGAAGGACGACCGGCAGAATGAAGCGCTTGATCGAGCGGCGCGGCCGGGCGGCCGGGGCGGTAGGCGCGGCGCCGCGCTGGTCGGCGGGGGCCAGCGAGCCGCCCGAGACGACCATCGGCGCATTGGGCCGCGCGGCCGAGGCGAGGGGAGCGGCGGAAGAGACGTCCTGATTGTCAGACATCTGAAAAACCTCAAACCCGTGAACTGAAATGAACCGGCTAAACCGAACCGTTCGGTCAATGGGCGCTTGACATAGACCGGTTTCGCGCCTAGAGCAAGCTCGAACTGAACGGTTCGGTCAATTTTCGAGAACGAGGCATAGAGCGGCCGCGCCGCTTGCGCAGTGAGAAAATTCACAAATGGACGCGACGATATCGGCCGAGGCCCGCGTCCCGGCCTTAGCGGATCCTGAAACGCCGGAAGGCGGCGCCAAACGGCGCCAGATCATGGAAGGCGCCTGGGCGGTCTTCCTCGCCGCCGGCTTTGACGGCGCCAGCATGAACGACGTCGCCCGCGTCGCCGGCGTCTCCAAGGGCACGCTCTATGTCTATTTCGACTCCAAGGAGAAGCTGTTCGAAGCGCTGATCCGCGAGGAGCGCAGCCGGCAGGCCGAGCGCCTCGCCGTTCCCTTCGCGCCGGACGAGGGAGACCCGCGCACCGTCCTCAGCGATTTCGGCTGCCGGCTGATCGAGATGATGATCCGGCCCGAGCATCTCGCCCATGTCCGCACCGTGATCGCCGCCGCCGCCAAGTTCCCGCAGCTCGGCCGCGCCTTCTTCGAGGCCGGCCCGGCCTACGGCGCCCAGCGCCTCGCCGGCTATTTCCGCCGCAAGACCGAGGAGGGCATGTTCGCGATCGACGATCCCGACCGCGCCGCCTGGCAGTTCCTCGAACTGATCCAGGGCGGCAAGTTCAAGGCGCTGATGTTCCGGATGATGGACGAGATCGCGCCGGAGGAAATCGCCGAGACGGTGCAGGCGGGGGTGGATGTGTTTTTGAAGGCGTATGGGAGGAAGGGCGCGGGAGGGGAGCTCGCCAATGCGGAGTGACACGCCGTCGCCGGCTCTGTACAATTGCTTCCTACTGTCTAGACAATATTGCCTCACCTTCGCCGTCCGGCCCGTGATAACGGGCGTCGGCCGAGTTGTCTGTCATACGTTTCATCGTGATCACGAAGTCCGGCCGCGTTCCGGCGAAAGTGAGCGTGTCGCCTGAGGCATGCGTGCTTCCGAGGCTTAGGGTCCGTCCGTTATAGTCGTATTCAACGACCCTTCCATCCTTCACCACGATCTTCGCGGTTACTCGGCCTCCCCACGCCCCACTCCATTCTCCATCCCACAATTTCTTGTCTTTCGCCTCCGCGGCGCCAATG